>QCEW01000014.1 GCA_003280445.1 Prochlorococcus sp. AG-363-A03
TTCTCATAACAAATAAATACCAAATTGTTCATTTTTCATGAGTTCTGAACCTGATAATTTGCAAACACTTATCAGTAAGTACAAAACTATGGATATACATGAATTAGAAGCAAATATTGAAAATTGGGATAAAGAGAATGATTGCCCAACTCAAACTCAAAACCTTGTTATCGCAAAAAACGAACTGGAAATTAAATACAAAGAGAGACTAGAACAAATAGAACTTTTAACTAAATCCCTCACCTCTTCTTCAAGAGCTGGGAGATGGATTTCTAGTATTAAAGCAGTTATTAAACAGCTTCTACAATTCAAGAAGTAAAAGCTACATCACTTTCTGGAGTTCTTGTATTAGTTAGTCCCACGTTGAAAGATCCGTAGTGCCTTGTGATCTTTGCATCCAAGCAATTCTCCATATGCCATCAATTTTCTTGAAAATCAATGAATAAGTAGATAAATCATTATTCAGGTCACCTTTGTAGCTAAATACCTCTTTCAAGGTAAATGCAGTAAAGCCCCAATCAGAATTAGCCTCTAGCCGATGAATATTGACTAATTCAGAGAGTTCGATAACCAAATCATCACTGTCATACATTCTTGCAAGACCCTGTGCGGTTATGGGGTTACCACTTGGTCTGATAGCCAAGAAATCATTTGTAGTGTTGGCTGGCAAAAATGTTTTATTTTGAGCCCTGTCTGCAAAACCTTGTATGAGAGCTTCTAGCTGCTGGGAATCAGAAGACAATTTTCTAAAATGTAAATGCTCAGAGCATCTCACAATTCAGTTAATCAGGATGTGTCATATGATGTATTTGAACAAATAGGAAGTGAATTTACGAGTGAATAAAACGCACTAAAAAATGGACGAAAGACGACTAATTTAACTAATTTAAAATGGCATTAAGAAAGGGACCCTGCTGCTTCAGCGACCTTGAGTCCATCTCTTCATTTACAGAACTAATTTTGGTAAGGAGTTGTTCTGCTTTTCCTTTTCTAATCAATTCTAAAAGGGTCTGTATCCAAAAAAATTCCTAAATACCAGAAGAAGGCACATTCTACTAATGCCTTTATTGTTGAAAGGGCAAAGTATTCTCAAAAACTATTCTCTTTTGAGAGAAAAAACATGAAGAACCAGAAGGAGCAGTTTAACGTGACTCAGGGCATGACACTTTTGCTGCTTAAAAAAATCTCATTACCTTCAAATCTAGTCTTTCATCTGATTTTATTTATTACTAATCCAGAGAATAATATTGGATACGAAGATTAATCTCACAAAAAAACCGCCTGTTATGAACAAGGCGGTTTTTTTTGAGATTAGGCGCAAGTGTGTCCTTGTTTCCACTGCGGAGAATCTCTACTCCTCACAATTAAAATTTAGGGCAATCAAGACAAAGGGGAGAAAGAAGCAGTAAAGTTTGTTAACTGTCACAGAGCAAAACTTTTAAATATTTATGCTTCAAAAAAGACAATAAGTTATATGTAACATGCTGAACACCAAAAATAGGTAATTATGTTTATAGTATTTTTGTAGCAAAAGCTACCAAAAACGTTCAACTCATCAAACGATGAGCCGCAGTTTGACTCAAGCCAAGGAACGGGGACTTGAGCATATTTCGGAGAAAAAAAATGTCTTTAACCTACAGAGGTCTTAAGTACAACCAGCAAAAAGCAGTTGCAGAAAAGCAGCATGTTCAACTTACTTACCGAGGAAAGTCCTACCAAAGCTAGAAACAATAAACACATTCACCAAAGTCCTTTCAAGGGCTTTTTTATTGCAAACTAATAAATTACTTGATAATATTAGATCTTTTATTAATATATATATTTATCATTCCTAATATAAAAATAATAAAAAAAGATATTATGAATAGAAAAAGATAATTTCCAGAAATCATATTTAATTCTCCATTTAATATTTTTTCTAAGAAATTTTTTAATCCAATATCTTTAATTCTTCTTCCAGCGAAACCACTAGCTACAAAAGGGGAATCAGATATTATTATGCTAAAAATCAAAGCAGGCATAAATCTCTTCCATGTTATTTTTGTTAGCCCTATTGCATAGCAAACAAAATCAAAGAAGCCTGACATTAATAAAGATGTCATAAGGAAATAATTATTTTCTAGATAATCTTTACTAATACTTTCAACTCTTCGCATTTGTCTTGAGCCAAGTAATCTACTAACATAATTTCTCCCTAATTTTCTGGCAAGCATAAATGATATAGAACAAGAGATAAAATCTGCAAAAAATATAATAAATAAACCCTGAGTAAAACCAAACTGGAACCCTGCAGCTACTGAAAATATTGTTCCAGGCAAAACTGGTATTATTATACTAATTGATCTTAATATAAATAACAAGGATATCAAGATCAAACTAAAAAAACTATTCGAATTTAAACGCCTAACAACATCATAAAAGAAATCGCTGATGATATTAACATCCAATAAAAAAATAGTAATAGTAAGAATAATAACAAGGAGAGTTATTATTAAGTATTTAAAATATTTACTACTGATAAATTTACTATTCATAAAATATTTTTTTATTAAAATCAAATTCTATCTTAAAATTATGGTAATGAAAATATTACAAAGTTGCTAGATGTATTACTAATTCTGCTCAAACTTCAAACTGCACATTGTATTAGCCTCCGTTAAAGGCATTTCTCCAGAGTTCCATTTCTCATACACACATGTATAAAAAGGCTCATTTAAACTACTTAAATCATTTTTTTGATCTATTAATTCTCTTAGATATTTAGCTTTTGCCCTAAGATATTCTTTTTTGTATAACCAGTACATAACCTCGGCAACGCCTATAAAAGCCAAGGAGAATACAAACACAACAAACAAATGATTAATCAATCTTTCACTTCTAGGGATTAATATGGTAGGCCCAATATCCAAAAAAAGTAACTCGTTAATAATACTCAAAGCCTTTTTCCCTATTGTTTACTGAAAACAGCAATTATTACCTTTGATAGTTTTCATTACTAGTCTTATTATTCATTAGAACAACAGCACTTTTGTAGGGCAATAAAACAGGAGCCAAGAACTGAGTTAAAATACTTACAGGGGGCTATCACCTTAACCCTCAAGCTCAATTCATGATTTATTTTGTTAGAAGGAATCAAAAAAACAAAAACAGCAATGTCATTAGAAAATTTTGTACTTAATCAATTACGAGATCTGGTTTTATCTGGCGCAACAAGACATGAGAAATGGAGAAAGAAACAGCTTTACGCTTTATCAAGTTTATTGGAAAATCATCAGGAAGAAATATTAAATGCTTTAAAGCAAGATCTAGGGAAGCCACCTACAGAAGCGTTCTTTGAGATTATTGCTGTAAAACAAGAAATAAAACTGGCACAGAAAAATTTATCCCATTGGATGAAGGCTCAACGCATTAACGTGCCTATTTCTCTAAGACCTGCACAAGCATTGATCCAGCCAGATCCTTTAGGCTGCATTCTCATAATTGGTCCTTGGAATTATCCTTTTTCGCTTACTCTTCAACCACTAGTAGGTGCTTTAGCCGCTGGAAACACTGCTGTTTTAAAACCATCAGAACATGCACCTAATGTATCAACTCTCATAAAAAAACTTATAGAAAATTATTTCCCCCCAGAGATAGTGCAAGTTTTTGAAGGAGATGGAAATATTGCTGCTGATTTAATGACTCAACAATTTGATCACGTCTTTTTTACGGGTGGAGAGAATATCGGAAAAAAGGTAATGGAAGCTGCCTCAAAAAACCTTACACCAGTAACTTTAGAACTTGGGGGCAAAAGCCCAGCGGTTGTAATCGAGGGTGCAAATCTAGAAGTAACAGCAAAGAGAATTATATGGGGTAAAAGTCTAAATGCTGGCCAAACATGTATTGCGCCGGATCATTTATTAGTTGAGCATAAACTTTTTGATTCTTTAATCTCTAATTTAAAAAATTCGATTAATAATTTTTACGGAATTACACCTTTAAATTCAAAACATCTAGGTAGCATCATCAATCAAAACCAATTTAATAGACTTAATAATTTACTAAAACAAGCTAAAAAGAATAACCAAGTTATCTATGGAGGAGATAGCAATGAAAAAGAAAAAAGAATTAGCCCTACTTTGATAAAAATCGAGAATCGAAATGATCCACTAATGAAGGAAGAGCTTTTTGGTCCATTGCTACCTATTTTGTCTATTAAAAATCTGGAGCAAACCATTTCAGACTTCCAATTATTGCCTAAACCCCTTGCTCTTTATCTTTTTGGAGGGGGTGAGAAAGAGCAACGTCAATTGCTGTCAATGACCTCTTCGGGAGGTGTTTGTTTTAATGATGTTGTTCTACAGGCAGGGATTCCAGAACTTCCATTTGGAGGTGTCGGGACAAGTGGTATGGGGAAGTACCATGGCAAAGCAGGGTTTGATAACTTTACTCATTACAAATCAGTTCTAAAAAGACCTTTTTGGCTAGATCTAAACTTCAGGTACCCTCCGTATAAGTTAGATTTATCTTTACTTAACAAATTAATAGGTTAAAATTAATTCAAGATCTACAAGATAGATTATTAATTTAGAATAGAGATGATCACAAAAATAAAAATACCTTGCGGGTTATTTTATATAAATAGCATTATCTTTATCCTATCAATATTTAGTTTAGAAGTTAATGCAGAAAAAAAGATTACTGCAAAAAGTGGTGATACACTTTTTAAGATATCCGAGCAATATGGAATTCCTTTAAAAGAACTAATGTATAAAAATAATTTCAACGATGCAACCAAGATAATAGAAGGGAACGTTATATTAATACCCCTTAATAGCAATCATAAAAAAGTAAAGAGTGATTATCTGACTTATAAAGTAATTAAAGGAGATACTCTTTACAAGATTGCAAGAGATTACAATATAGATCTTAGAGATATTATTTCGTTAAACAATCTAAGCAGTAGTTCTCACCTTAATATTAATCAGATTATCTTATTACCAAAAGGAGCAATTTATGAGAAATCAATTAAGAGAGAGAACATTAAACTAGCGCATAAAAAAGTTTTTTATCATCAAACTTCTAAGGCAGAAGATCTGGCGACCATTGCAGAGATTCACCAAATCTCAAAAGAAGAAATTAACACTTTAAACAAATTAAATGATCCTATAAAAATCAAGCCTAATATTAAATTAATACTAAGAGAAAATAAAGCTTCAAAATGGATAAAATATGGACCTTTAAAAGTCAATTGGTCAGATTGGACATATTTTGATGGTAATTATATCGCTGAAGCAAAAACAAAGAAAAATACATTATTTAATTTAGCTCTTAACTGCAAAAAGAGAGCATTAAATAATACATTACTTCATTCTGATTGGGCAAGCTGGTATTTTCCAAAAACTGATTTTGAATTTAAATTAATTAATGATTTTTGTGATAAGGATTTTAAATTTTAAATTACTTATTCATTTCAATAGATGGTGGTTCCAATCTATCAGAGTCTTCCTCAACAAGTTGCAATCTCAATCTTTTTCCCCCTGAAAGTTCCCCTAAAGAAACTCTTATTGTTGAACCAGTTAAAGTTTGAAGGGTGTCTAAAAGCTCTCTTAAATAAGGCGTACTACTGCCAGACTCTACCCATAATCTCTCTTGCAATCCTTCTAATCTTTTCCAAGCAGAATGAAACTTTAAAATAGAACTCTCTATAGTTTTAGCTTGTCCAAAAGCATCTGAAAGTAATCCTAAAGAATCCAACCTCATAGCTTCTTGAGTAGCTTTATCTAAATTTAAATTCTTATTTTGAAAAGCTCTTAAAGCTAGAGAAGCATCTAAAGACTTGCCCATCCATTTAGCCGTATTTGTCAAATCTTTTACTGAATCAATTTCAGGATTTTCTCTTAAAGTTTCGCAGATTTCTTCTTGCTGAATGGTCGACAACTTAGATAATTCTCTTACCAATGGTGCAACAAACTTGGCTGGCAATAAATTTGATTGTGTTTTTTCTCTAATTTCATCAGGCAAAAGAGAACTGGTTGCAGCCATAAATTGATCAGTTAAACTTTTTACTTGTCTTCTAGTTATGTCCTGCCCATCATTAGCAGCCTCAGAAATCATATATTGAATCTCAGGTTCTGCGTGTGCCGTTTCAATAAAAGCTCTTTTTGAAAACTTATTTACACTTGATTCTTCAAGTATCCCATCAACGACAAGATTATCAGAAGAATCAGCCAATTGAATAAGAGAATATGCTTTGCTTTTACTAATTTCCATCTCCCTTAACCACTGCAAAAAGCCTGTACCTCGACCATCTCCTCCTCTCTTTTCTCTATCTCTTACAACACGTAAAATCCTTCCTCGCCAAATTTCGGTTTGCAAATCAAACTGCTCGCAAATTGACCATGCATTCTCTAATTTCTGAATGAAGTCAATATTGCTTAAATCATCTTGATTAGGGTCAGGCAAATCAAAACTAAGAGAGGAAGGGTCTAGAGATGTCTGTGCTATCACAAAAAATAAAGTCTATTTAAGGTTCAACCCTTCAAAGCTAATTGAAAATTCGCCCTAAAATCAATCTGAATTGTTTTGTCTGAAAATAAAAAATCCTTGAAAAGTATTCTTTTCTTAAATACCAGCGACAGTCTGTGACACAAATACAAATATTTCCCATTCTGATAGATAATAAATATATAAAATCATTTAGGGAAGTCAGATGAGCTTTGCTAGAAAAGATAAGGTTCGCATTTTGCGTCAAGAATCATACTGGTTCAATCAAATTGGAGAAATAGTCTCAATCGATAAATCTCCAGCGATGAGGTATCCAGTGACTGTCAAATTTGAAAAATGTGACTTCAAAGCTTTTAGCGGTGTCGATGGTGGTGCCAATACCAGTCAATTTTCAGTAAAAGAATTAGAAGCTGCCGCAAGTTAGCAGAATTATTAGTTTGCCAGAATTACCTGAAGTTGAGACAGTTAGAAAGGGACTTGAAAAGCGTTTAAATAATTTTTATATTGAAAGTATTGAAGTATTAAAGGAAAGATCTATTGCAAGTATTGGTGGATCTGAAAATTTCATAAATAATATTAAGAATAGTTATTTAGGTGCTTGGGAAAGAAGAGGAAAATATTTAATAGGTTCCCTATTTACGAAAGAAAGAAATAGTAAAGGGTTTTTAGTTGTTCATCTTAGAATGACAGGCCAATTTAAATTATTAGAGAAAAAATTAGTACCATGCAAGCATACAAGAGTTAGGTTTTTGGAGGCAGGAGGAAAAGAACTTCGTTTTATAGATATTAGAAATTTCGGACAAATGTGGTACGTCCCATCGTCGAAATCCGTATCTGAAATTGTATCTGGGATTAAAAGATTAGGCCCTGAGCCATTTAGTGCTGATTTCAATAGTAATTATTTAAAAGAATATTTGAAGAGAAAAACTAGATCAATAAAATCTGCTTTATTAGATCAAGAGACTGTAGCTGGTGTTGGAAATATATATGCAGATGAAACATTATTTGACGCAGGTATTAATCCAAAAACGGAAAGTAGAAATTTAAAAAGCTCTGAATTAAAAAAGCTTTGTAATAGTTTGGTCAAAATCTTAAACATCAGCATCGGAGAAGGAGGTACTACTTTCAGTGACTTTAGAGATTTAGAGGGAATTAATGGAAATTATGGTGGACAAGCATGGGTTTATAGAAGAAGTGGTAAAAATTGTAGGAAATGTGGGGAAAAGATATTGAGAGAAAAAATCTGTGGTAGGAGCACCCACTGGTGTCCCAAATGCCAGAAATAATTGCTCATTAAAAAAGAGCCCCTAAGGACCCCTTTTTAATATTTTACCTGGCATTGAGCTATTTTCTCAGGGGGCTACCCCCCAAATATCTTCGCCGCTGATGCGTTTCACAACCGAGTTCGAGATGGATCGGAGTGGTTCCACATCGCCATGAACACCAGGATAGTGTTTAAAATGAACCCTGAAGACTGCATAGAAATTATTAAAAAATAATCAGAAAGAATAAAACAATAATTTGAGTAATAGCATAAGAAGGTCAAGCCCTCGATCTATTAGTACTCCTCCGCTGCATCTGTTACCAGACTTCCACGTAGAGCCTATCAACGGGTGTTCTTCCCGTGATCTTACTGGTTTAAACCATGGGAATACTCATCTTGAGGTGGGCTTCCCACTTAGATGCTTTCAGCGGTTATCCACTCCGCACATGGCTACCCAGCGTTTACCGTTGGCACGATAACTGGTACACCAGAGGTGCGTTCCTCCCGGTCCTCTCGTACTAGGGAGAAATCCTCTCAATATTCCTGCGCATACACCGGATATGGACCGAACTGTCTCACGACGTTCTGAACCCAGCTCGCGTACCGCTTTAATGGGCGAACAGCCCAACCCTTGGGACCGACTTCAGCCCCAGGTTGCGATGAGCCGACATCGAGGTGCCAAACCTCCCCGTCGATGTGAACTCTTGGGGGAGATCAGCCTGTTATCCCTAGAGTAACTTTTATCCGTTGAGCGACGGCCCTTCCACTCAGAACCGTCGGATCACTAAAACCGACTTTCGTCCCTGTTCGACTTGTAGGTCTCACAGTCAAGCTTCCTTCTGCTTTTGCACTCGACGACTGATTTCCAACCAGCCTGAGGAAACCTTTGTGCGCCTCCGTTACCTTTTAGGAGGCGACCGCCCCAGTCAAACTGCCCAGCAGATACTGTCCGTTTCCCGGATAACGGGTAAACGTTAGATCTCTAGCTCTGAAAGAGTGGTATCTCACCGTTGACTCAGTAGCACCCAAAAGCACTACATCAATGTCTCCCACCTATCCTGCGCATTCAGAGCCCGAGAACAATACCAACCTGCAGTAAAGCTTCATAGGGTCTTTCTGTCCGGGTGTATGTAGTCCGCATCTTCACAGACAATTCTATTTCGCCGAGCCTCTCTCCGAGACAGCGCCCAGATCGTTACACCTTTCGTGCGGGTCGGAACTTACCCGACAAGGAATTTCGCTACCTTAGGACCGTTATAGTTACGGCCGCCGTTCACCGGGGCTTCAGTCACTAGCTTCGCTTACGCTAACCAGCTTCCTTAACCTTCCGGCACTGGGCAGGTGTCAGCCCCCATACATCGTCTTGCGACTTAGCGGAGACCTGTGTTTTTGGTAAACAGTCGCCTGGGCCTCTTCACTGCGACCAGCTTGCGCTGGCATCCCTTCTCCCGAAGTTACGGGACCATTTTGCCGAGTTCCTTAGAGAGAGTTATCTCGCGCCCCTCGGTATTCTCTACCACCCCACCTGTGTCGGTTTCGGGTACTGGCAGTTATGCCTTAACGGGTATAGGGATTTTCTTGGAAGCATGACGTCACCAACTTCGCTGCCGTAGCAGCTCGTACTCACGCCTTAGCTCAGAACGTTTTCACCGTTCCTCAAAGCCTCGAACGCTTGAACCAGTAACCAACATCTGGATTGGCTAGCCTTCTCCGTCCCCCTTCCCAAAACATAACTGGTACAGGAATATTGACCTGTTATCCATCGACTACGCCTTTCGGCCTGACCTTAGGACCAGACTAACCCTCCGCGGACGAGCCTGCCGGAGGAACCCTTAGGGTTTCGGGGCATGGGATTCTCACCCATGTTTTCGCTACTCAAGCCGACATTCTCACTTCTATGCAGTCCACGCCCGCTTACGCTAACGCTTCACCCCACATAGAACGCTCCCCTACCATTTATAAATAAATCCGCAGCTTCGGTACAACACTTAGCCCCGTTCATTTTCGGCGCAGGATCGCTCGACCAGTGGGCTATTACGCACTCCTTTGAGGATGGCTGCTTCTAAGCAAACCTCCTGGTTGTCTGGGCAATCCCACCTCCTTTATCACTTAGTGTTGATTTTGGGACCTTAGCTGGCGGTCTGGGCTGTTTCCCTTTCGACTATGGAGCTTATCCCCCACAGTCTGACTGCCTAGTTACACACAGGGTATTCAGAGTTCATCACGATTTGGTACCGCTCTCGCAGCCCGCACCGAAATGGTCGCTTTACCCCCCTGCTGGAGCACTAGACGCTACGCCTCAACGTATTTCGGGGAGAACCAGCTAGCTCCTGGTTCGATTGGCATTTCACCCCTAACCACAGCTCATCCGGTGACTTTTCAACGTCAGTCGGTTGGGACCTCCACTTGGTATCACCCAAGCTTCATCCTGGCCATGGTTAGATCACCAGGGTTCGGGTCTATAAACACTGACAAAACGCCCTATTCAGACTCGCTTTCGCTATGGCTCCACCATTCTCGGTTTAACCCGCCAGTGCCTATAAGTCGCCGGCTCATTCTTCAACAGGCACACGGTCACCCGATAAGTCGGGCTCCCATTGCTTGTAGGCTCATGGTTTCATGTTCTATTTCACTCCCCTCCCGGGGTTCTTTTCACCTTTCCCTCACGGTACTGTTTCACTATCGGTCACACAGGAGTACTTAGCCTTACGAGGTGGTCCTCGTAGATTCACACGGAATTCCACGTGCTCCGTGCTACTCGGGATACAGATAGGCTAACTCTCCTTTCGATTACGGGGCTTTCACCCTCTGTGGCGCGCCATTCAAGCGCTTCTTCTAGGTTTGTTAGTCCACATTTCTGTCCCACAACCCCGATAGTCGAAACTATCGGTTTGGGCTATTCCCCGTTCGCTCGCCGCTACTTAGGGAGTCGTTATTTACTTTCCTTTCCTCCAGCTACTAAGATGTTTCAGTTCGCTGGGTTGGCTCGTGCCAGCCTATATATTCAGCTGGCCGTTCTAAGGGTTGCCCCATTCGGAAATTCCCGGATCAAAGCGTGTATCCAGCTCCCCGAGACATATCGCAGGTAACCACGTCCTTCATCGCCTCTGTGTGCCAAGGTATCCGCCATGAGCCCTTTGTAGCTTGACCTTAAATACAATCACAAAATCAATTGTGCTCGGCTATTACTCAAGAATTAAACATGAATTCGTGTTTATATCTAATTTAGTTTTAAAGCTAAACTATCAAAACAGAATTATGCATCCATGAGATGCTTTATTCTTTCTAATCTATGCAGTTTTCAAGGTTCTACTGAATTCTCATGGAGTAAATCCATGTGAGCCCAGCATGTTATCAACTATAGAAAGATGATAAGAAGCTAGGTTCTTTTCAATAGACAAATTCTAAGTCACATCACAAAATTTTCTCCGGAATTTAGTTATCAGGATAGTTTTCAGTGGAGGTAAGCGGACTCGAACCGCTGACATCCTGCTTGCAAAGCAGGCGCTCTACCAACTGAGCTATACCCCCAACAACGAATGGGCCATCCTGGACTTGAACCAGGGACCTCACCCTTATCAGGGGTGCGCTCTAACCACCTGAGCTAATGGCCCAGGAGAAACCTTTGTTGGGTGTGACCTAGACAAGTTTAGGAACTGAAATTAAAGAATTAATTATAAAATAATTCAAAAATCTGAGGTACCGATCGACCTTAAGGTGACAGGACTGTGGCCTAAGAATAAATAACTTAGACATCACAATCGATTTATTGTCTCCCTGTTAGGAGGTGATCCAGCCGCACCTTCCGGTACGGCTACCTTGTTACGACTTCACCCCAGTCATCAGCCCCACCTTCGGCGTCCTTCTCCACAAGGGTTAAAGTAACGACTTCGGGCGTGGCCAACTTCCATGGTGTGACGGGCGGTGTGTACAAGGCCCGGGAACGTATTCACCGCAGTATGCTGACCTGCGATTACTAGCGATTCCTACTTCACGTAGGCGAGTTGCAGCCTACGATCTGAACTGAGCCACGGTTTATGGGATTTGCTAGCTCTCGCGAGTTTGCTGCCCTTTGTCCGTAGCATTGTAGTACGTGTGTAGCCCAGGACGTAAGGGGCATGATGACTTGACGTCATCCACACCTTCCTCCGGTTTATCACCGGCGGTCTTTCTAGAGTGCCCAACTAAATGCTGGCAACTAAAAACGTGGGTTGCGCTCGTTGCGGGACTTAACCCAACATCTCACGACACGAGCTGACGACAGCCATGCACCACCTGTCACTGCGTTCCCGAAGGCACCCTCTAATTTCTAAGAGGTTCGCAGGATGTCAAGCCCTGGTAAGGTTCTTCGCGTTGCATCGAATTAAACCACATACTCCACCGCTTGTGCGGGCCCCCGTCAATTCCTTTGAGTTTCACACTTGCGTGCGTACTCCCCAGGCGGAACACTTAACGCGTTAGCTACGACACCGAAGGGGTCGATTCCCCCGACACCTAGTGTTCATCGTTTACGGCCAGGACTACAGGGGTATCTAATCCCTTTCGCTCCCCTGGCTTTCGTCCATGAGCGTCAGTAATGGCCCAGCAGAGCGCCTTCGCCACTGGTGTTCTTCCCGATATCTACGCATTTCACCGCTACACCGGGAATTCCCTCTGCCCCTTCCATACTCAAGCCAATCAGTTTCCACTGCCATGATGGAGTTAAGCTCCACGTTTTAACAGCAGACTTGAAAGGCCGCCTGCGGACGCTTTACGCCCAATAATTCCGGATAACGCTTGCCACTCCCGTATTACCGCGGCTGCTGGCACGGAATTAGCCGTGGCTTATTCCTCAAGTACCGTCATATCTTCTTCCTTGAGAAAAGAGGTTTACAGCCCAGAGGCCTTCGTCCCTCACGCGGCGTTGCTCCGTCAGGCTTTCGCCCATTGCGGAAAATTCCCCACTGCTGCCTCCCGTAGGAGTCTGGGCCGTGTCTCAGTCCCAGTGTGGCTGATCATCCTCTCAGACCAGCTACTGATCGACGCCTTGGTGAGCCATTACCTCACCAACAAGCTAATCAGACGCGGGCTCATCCTCAGGCGAAATTCATTTCACCTCTCGGCATATGGGGTATTAGCGGTCGTTTCCAACCGTTATCCCCCTCCTGAGGGCAGATTCCCACGCGTTACTCACCCGTCCGCCACTAACCCGAAGGTTCGTTCGACTTGCATGTGTTAAGCACGCCGCCAGCGTTCATCCTGAGCCAGGATCAAACTCTCCGTTGTAGTCAGGCCCTTTTGTAAAAATAAATTCTACTCAGTCTGATTTGCTTCTCCCACAATTGACAGCACTGGCGTACTGATTGTGATTGTTGCCACCTTGTTTTAATAAGGGTTCTAAAGAGTGCACTTAGTTTTATCTTCGTGACTTTCCCGGATCTCAGATCCGTCGTTGCTCTAAATCTGTGACACCAAATATCAAAATAGAGCCGTGAAACTCCATTTAGAAATAGTGACAGAATCATGCAACTAATTTCTTTTGACGGGACCTCACACCTTTATCGCAATTCATCTGATTCAAAAATGAACCAGACGCGATAAAAGCGTCAGTTCCTAAACTTTTAAGTTGTCTAGGTGCAATGTTTTTGACTTAAAAAGCCAAGAACATTTTCGATCTTTCGACCGTTTTTCAGCTTACAGCACAGAAGGGTTTAGTCCTCGAATGTTGTAAAACTCCCACTTAACTAAAAAACTTTCGTAATTTTCGCTAACTGAGTACGCTCCAGATTGACTTTTGCGCAGAAGAATATTGTAGACCCTCGGAGTACTTACTTGCAACAAAGTTGCAAATGAAATGTTTTACCTCTTACTATAAATTTCAAAGGAGTAAGCCATAACTAGCTTTTAGCGATGGCGACAGATTATCTTAATGCCCGCACGTTTTAGCCAACAGCACCAAAGGGTTCGCCCCAACTCGAATGAAGACAAAGTTGTTGCGAGAGCTAAAGAACATTTTGAAAAAACTCTGATTGAAATATCTGGAGATATTGCAGGCAGTGTCGCGGCCTTAGAGCACCCAACCAAAAATGATGCTCTCAATTATGAAGAGATCTTTTTAAGGGACAACGTCCCAGTCATGATTTATCTATTAACTCAAAAAAGATTTGACATAGTCAAGAAATTCTTGACAGTTAGTTTGAATTTGCAAAGTACTACTTATCAAACTCGAGGAGTCTTCCCAACAAGCTTTGTTGAAGAGAAGGGGAAATTAATCGCAGATTATGGTCAAAGATCTATTGGCAGAATAACCTCTGCTGATGCAAGCCTTTGGTGGCCAGTTCTTTGTTGGCTTTATGTAAGGAAAAGTGGCGATCAAAGTTTTGGAACAAGTCAGCAGGTTCAAAGAGGTGTTCAACTTCTTCTTGATTTAGTTTTGCATCCAACTTTTGAGGGGAATCCAGTTTTATTCGTACCAGATTGTTCATTTATGATCGATCGACCCATGGATGTTTGGGGGGCTCCTCTTGAGGTAGAGGTTTTGTTGCATGCATGTCTAAAAAGCTGCATTCAACTAATGGAATTAAGCAGAAAACATCAAAAAAGTCGATTACTTGATCAGAGACTTGTCTTAACTCGTCAGTGGGTGCATGATCTCAGACAATTTCTTTTGAAGCACTATTGGGTAACAAGCAAAACGATGCAAGTACTTAGGAGAAGGCCTACTGAGCAATACGGTGAAGATCAGCATCAAAATGAATTCAATGTCCAGCCCCAAGTAGTCCCTTCTTGGCTTCAAGATTGGCTAGAGAATAGAGGTGGATACCTTATTGGAAATATAAGAACTGGAAGACCAGATTTTCGTTTTTACAGCTTGGGAAATTCCTTAGCATGCATGTTTGGGGTATTAACCGCCCCCCAGCAAAGAGCATTATTCCGCCTAGTTCTACATAACCGTGAACACCTCATGGCACAAATGCCCATGAGAATCTGTCATCCACCAATGGATATTGAAGAATGGCAGAACAAAACCGGTTCAGACCCAAAAAATTGGCCTTGGAGTTATCACAATGGTGGCCATTGGCCTAGTCTTTTGTGGTTTTTTGGTGCTTCAATATTGCTTCATGAAAAGCGTTATCCAAAAGCTGATGTATTACTCATGGGACAAATGAGGGCTCTTATTGAAGAATGTTATTGGAGTCAATTGAATCAACTACCAAGACAAAAATGGGCAGAATATTTTGATGGTCCAACTGGTACATGGGTAGGTCAACAATCTAGGACTTATCAAACTTGGACGATTGTTGGCTTTTTATTATTACATCATTTATTGAGAGCTGAGCCTGATGATGTATTGATGTTGGATTTAGAGGAAAACTTCTAGAACAAACCTAAAGTTAGCGATTTATCGATAGGTAAGCATGCGCCTATTCCTAGATACAGTGTTAAAACTGTTCCAAACAAAAATAATGACATCGCGACAGGTCTTCTGAAAGGATTAGCAAATTTATTGATATTTTCGATAAAAGGTAGAATCATCAAGCCAAGAGGTATAAGTGTTTGAAGAGCGATGCCAAGCAACTTATTAGGTACAACTCTCAAAATTTGAAAAACAGGATATAAATACCATTCAGGCAGAATCTCCAATGGAGTGGCAAACGGATTTGCTTTATCTCCAAGGAATGCAGGATCTAAAACTGCTAAACCAACAACACAAGCGATTGTTCCAAGTATAACTACAGGGAAAATATACAATAGGTCATTTGGCCAAGCTGGTTCCCCGTAATAATTATGACCCATTCCTTTAGCAAGTTTTGCTCTTAATTTTGTATCGGTTAAGTCGGGTTTCTTAAGAGTAGACATGATTTAAGAAAATTTTGGTAAATAATTAAGGTTTATCGGATTAATTATTTATTTAACTATAAGGGACCAGAGATTCCCTGTTTTCTAATCATTAGAAAATGCATCAACATAAATACTGCTAATAGCCAAGGCATAACAAAGGTATGGAGACTATAAAACCTTGTCAAAGTTGTCTGCCCAACGCTCTCACCTCCTCTAAGGAGTTCAACCATAAAGTCACCAATAACTGGAATAGCAGCTGGTACCCCAGAAACAATTTTAACTGCCCAATAACCGACTTGATCCCAAGGCAATGAATAGCCTGTCACTCCAAAAGCAACTGTTATAACTGCCATAACCACTCCAGTTATCCATGTCAATTCTCTAGGCCTTTTGAATCCACCAGTTAAATAAACTCGAAAAACATGCAAAATAAGCATGAGAACCATCATTGAGGCACTCCATCTATGCACTGATCTAATCAACCAACCAAAACTCACGTCTGTCATCAAATAACTAACTGAGCTGTAAGCTTCAGTTACTGTAGGTTTGTAGTAAAACGTCATCGCGAATCCAGTCGCAAATTGAATCAAAAAACAAACGAGTGTTATCCCACCAAGACAATAAAAAATGTTGACATGTGGAGGAACGTATTTTGAAGTGACATCATCAGCTATGTCCTGTATCTCAAGACGTTCCTGGAACCAGTCATAAACCGGTGAAGAGTTCGCCATCCACTTATGCACTGTACTTTCAAATATCTTACTCGATGTGCCCCTTGGTCGCCGCAAAAGATCAATCCAATGCTTTCATCTGTTAAATCTTTAACTAAGCTGCTGCAAAGATTCTTTGCAGTTTTAATTAGCTTTGGGATTTTATTTCAAGTCTTAACTCAGCCCGTTCTTGCCCTCAATGATGGACAATTGCTGGTCGTTGAAGCTTGGAATCTGGTTAATGAAGGTTATCTTTCTCCTAAGAAATTTGACGAAGTCCAATGGAAAAAACTTCGTCAAAAAGCTCTTGAAAAGCCGATAAACAATTCTCAACAAGCTTATGCGGCAATAGAAGCGATGCTTCTTCCTCTTGGAGATCCTTATACGCGCTTATTAAGACCAGATGATTATGAAGCCATGAAAAAAAGCAACATTGGTAGTGAAATAAATGGAGTTGGACTTCAGTTAGGTGCAAGAAAAGAAGATGGTGAAATAGTTGTAATATCTCCTCTCGAAGGCTCTCCCTCCTCGGATGCAGGAATAACAAGCGGAACAATATTAAAGAAAGTCAACGGGGAATCTCCTAGACAATTAGGGCTTGAAGCTACAGCAGCAAAATTGAGAGGGCAAACAGGAACTCAAGTTATTGTTGAGTTGCAAAAACCTGGCAATGAACTAGAAGAAATTTCTTTAGAAAGAAGAAGCGTTGATTTAAGACCAGTAAGGACTAAGAGAATAAGAAATGAATCTCATACTTTTGGTTACTTAAGAATCACACAATTTAGTGAGGGAGTCCCTGAACAAGTTAAGGAAGCATTGGAAGAACTTTCTGGGAAGGATATAGATGGGTTAATTTTGGATTTAAGAAATAATTCTGGTGGTTTAGTAAGTTCTGGACTCGCCGTTGCAGACGATTTCCTCAGCAATATGCCTATTGTTGAAACAAAAAAAAGAGATTCCATAAACGATCCGATCAGCTCTGGCATAGAAACTCTTTATGACGGCCCGATGGTAACTCTTGTTAATGAAGGTACAGCTAGTGCTAGTGAAATTCTTGCGGGTGCTCTACAAGACAATAAAAGGTCTGAACTTATTGGGAATAAAACTTTTGGAAAAGGGCTTATACAATCCTTGACTAATCTCAGTGACGGCAGTGGTTTAGCTGTAACAGTTGCTAGCTACTTAACTCCAAGTGGAAGAGATATACAAAACCTAGGAATAGATCCTGATCGCCTCTTAGAAATGCCTGAGCCGCTTAATCCAGGTTCAGATGAAGATAGATGGCTTTTAGATGCTGAGCTGATCATGCAAGCAACTTTGGACAAAGAAGAGGTTTCAGAGAAGCTATCAAAAGAAAGTCCAGAAAAAGAAGAACAAGAAATTAGGAAAGAAATTGAGTAAGTCATGTCAACAAGAACTTATTATGACCCTCTGCATCATTCCATTACACTAAACAGCTCAATCCCAGAAGAAAAAATGGTAATGGAATTAATAGATTCCTCTCCATTTCAAAGATTACGAAGAATTAAACAATTAGGACCTGCATATTTAACATTTCATGGTGCAGAATCAAGCAGATTTACTCATTCTCTTGGTGTATTTCATCTAGCAAGAAGAGCAATAAATCATTTATCTGAGTTAGATTCTAGATTAGAAGAGCACAAATTCATCCTCTATGCAGCATCTCTTTTGCATGATCTCGGTCACGGACCTCTAAGTCATACAAGTGAGGAAATATTCAAAACCAATCATGAAATGTGGACGGGAAAATTAATAAATTCAAGCCAGGAAATTACTGGAATCATTAATAGATATGGTAAGGGAAAAGCAAAAGAAATTTCAGACTTAATTCAATCAAGAAAAGCTCAAGAAAAATTAATAGTTTCTTTGATAAGTAGTCAGCTTGATTGTGATCGACTGGATTACCTAATGAGAGATAGTTATAGTACGGGAGCAAGATATGGGCAGTTAGATATTGATCGAATAATATCGGCAATGACAATTGCTCCAGATGGAGACTTAGCAATACATCCCAAGGGATTAATGGCAGTTGAGCATTATTTAGTCATAAGAAATCTAATGTACAGAAGTGTATATAACCATCGATTAAATGAAGTAAGTAATTGGTTGTTAGAACAAATTATAAGCACAGCAAGAAAGATTGGTCCCAAGAAAATATGGGCAGACAAAAATATGTCTGAATGGCTATGGAATCACGAAAAAATGAGCATAGAAAGTTTTCTATCTAATGATGACATTGTGACTGGATATCATATTCAACAATGGCAAAAATGTGGTTCCAAAAATCTATCTAATCTCTGTATACGCTTTATTAACAGAAACTTATTAAAGGCATTAAATATATCTTCATTCTCTTTAGAAGCAAGGCTAGAAGCTTTAGCAAAAGCTAGAAAACTTTCAGAAAAATTTTGCATTGAACCAGACATATCATGTGGTTTAAGAGAACAAATAATCAAAAGTTATCATCCTTATAAATACGGGCTTCGTTTGTGGGATGGAGATAAATTACAAGCTCTAGAGAAAGTTTCACCATTAGTTGAAAGATTAATCCAGCCAAATCAATCTTCATGGTTAATTTATCCAAAAGAAATAGAAAGTGAATTAAAAATAGAAATTAAAAATCTAAAGATAAAACACAATTAGGAATGAACCAAAACAATCAAAAAACAATAATCATTATTGAGGATAGTAAATATCTAAATTGGAAAGTTGCTTTAAAAAGTAAATTTAAAAAGCTGAGGTCACACAATTTAGAAATAGATTCTAAAAACCTCGATCTTTCATGTACGGATATACTAGAAATAAAAAAAATTGCAGATCAAAATAATTGTAAGATTATTGGTTTTTGCTCAACATCTTCAAAGACAATAGTAAGCTCACAATCTTTAGGTTACAATTGTCAATTTATTATTGAGAATAATTCAAGCAGCACCACAAAAATAGATAAGAAAGATTTAGTTTTTTCAAAAACTCACTTTCATCAAGGAACCATCAGATCAGGGGAGTATCTTGATAGTCCTGGTGATTTGATAATACTCGGAGATGTTAATCCAGGGGCAAAAGTAAGTGCAGAGGGAAATATTATTATTTGGGGAAGACTTCTTGGGATTGCACATGCAGGAAGCAAAGGGAACTATCAAGCAACAATATCCGCACTTCAACTTAGACCTGTTCAACTAAGAATAGCTAAAAAAGTTGCTAGAGGGCCGAAAGAGAAACCTCAATTCGGTATTGCAGAGCAGGCAAGAATAGATTCCGAAGCAATCATAATTTTGCCACTGGAGGCCACAAAATTAGAAAACTAAAATAAAGAGGTTTTCAGATGAAAAGCAAGAAAAAATGACTTCATAAAACCTCAGAGATGTCTTCAAAAGCAAACCCAATGCAACTGATCTAACAATAAAGCTTTTTTCTTCATCAAAATCGAACTAAAGTTTGACGAATCCAAGGAGGTCCGTGGCGACAGATACACGCGTCATTCTTATCTGCTCAGGGAAAGGTGGAGTCGGTAAGACAACTCTTACTGCAAATCTTGGCATTTCACTAGCAAGGCAAGGGCTAAGCACTGCTGTCCTAGATGCAGACTTTGGTCTGAGAAATTTAGATTTACTTTTAGGTCTTGAAAATCGAATTGTCTACACAGCACAAGAAGTTCTTGAGGAAGAGTGCAGACTTGATCAAGCCTTAGTCAAGCACAAGCAAGAATCCAATCTGTCTTTGCTTCCTGCTGGTAATCCAAGAATGCTTGATTGGCTAAAGCCTGAAGACATGAAACGCATAGTCGATATGTTGAAAGAACAATTCAAATACGTTCTTATTGACTGCCCTGCAGGAGTTGAAGATGGATTTAAAAATGCCATGGCGGCCGCCCGAGAAGCAATAGTGGTTACTAACCCAGAGGTTTCTGCAGTTAGAGATGCTGACAGAGTTATTGGTTTACTAAATACAAATTCGATCAAACCTGTTCAGCTAGTTCTTAATAGAGTTAGGCCCAAGATGATGGCAAACCAAGAAATGTTATCTATCGATGATGTGACTGATATTTTAGCCTTACCTTTACTTGGCCTTGTTCTAGAAGATGAACAAGTTATTGTTAGCACTAATAGAGGGGAGCCTCTTACTTTAAATAGCGTTAATTCTCCAGCAGCCAAGTGTTACCTAAATATTGCTAAGAGGTTACAAGGTGAAGATATTCCACTTATTAATCCCTTAGAGGAGAGTTCAGGATTTGGTGCAAAATTTAGAAGACTCATGCAAACAAAAATTTTCTAACCCAATGACACTTAGAGACATTATCAACAAATTACTTCGAAGGCAGCCTGCAAGCGCTAGCACTGCAAGAGAAAGGCTTCAACTTGTTTTAGCGCATGATCGTTCAGATCTAAGCACAGAACTTTTAGATCAAATGAGAAGAGAAATATTAGAGGTGGTAGCAAGATATGTTGAAATTGATATGGATGAAGGCGCAGTAAGTCTTGAGACAGAAGATCGCATGACCGCTTTAGTTGCAAACCTACCAATAAAAAGAACTTTAAATGGTCAGATTAAGCTCATAGAAACCCCTGACAAATCAGAAGAAAGTTCTCAAGGAACTGAAGTCACAAATCAAGATGCTTAATCAATTAAAGGATGGCATTCGTTTTTGGATTAGATCAACAATATATAAAAAAAGTATTTTCAACAAATTTTTTATATGGATTAACCTTTTAGATTACTTTCTTAGGTAGGATGCATAAATTGCCGGCTTAGCTCAGCGGTAGAGCAGCGCTTTTGTAAAGCGAAGGTCATCAGTTCAAATCTGTTAGCCGGCATTTTAGAAGCCGAAAGAGAGAAGAATAGATCTATTTAGATTTGCCCGAGATAATCCAAATAAAGAAAACAGCAAGAAATACGTTAAAAAATTTTAATTGAAAAATCCAATCAAAACTCATGATGGGAAATCTAAGAAGCCACCAAAAGAAAGACTGCAATAATAAAACTATTACCAACAGATAACTCATTAGTTAATTTTGTTCAAAACAACTGAACCAGGCCTTAACAAATCCCATTCGCCCTGGTTCCACTCAATAACTGTGCTTGCGATACCAGATGAATTGGGCCAAGGGACAGGCGCAAGTATTGGAATCTCTGGGAATTGAATCGAAGCTTCTAATGCATTTTCAACAGGTTGTTCTCCAGAAATATTTGCGCTTGTGGTTGCTAGTGGACCAGTTTTCATAAGCAAATCTCTGGCAAGTTTCAGAGCGGGGACCCTGAAACCAAGAGAATTTGCATTGGAGTTCAAATTCTTCGAGAAATTTCCTGTCGTTGGTAAAACAATTGTTAATGCTCCAGGCCAATATTTTTTTGCCATTTTAAAGCCATCTTCAAAAGCACAAGGTTGAACAAACTCAAACAAATCATCCAAGCAACCTCCCATTAATATAAGTGGCTTATTTGAGGGCCTTTTCTTGACAGTCCATATTTTTTTGGAATATTCAGGACACGCGCAAAGTGCTGGCAAAGTATCAGTAGGAAATAAAGCTAAAGATCCCTTTTTTAACTTAGAAGCTAGCTGAGAAATTTCAAATTGATTGGTGATCATTTCATTTTTTTACGACAAATTGCATAACGCTTTATTCCACTTAAATCTTTCTCAAAAGAAACTTCATCCATTCCAAAATTTTTCATAACACTAGATATATCTTCACTTTGATCATAATGATGTTCAAGAATCAACCAACCTCCATTAGCCAGACCATTTAATCCCCCATGGATGATTTTTTTTGTTGCATCCATTCCATCTTTACCACCATCCAAAGCTATTCGAGGTTCATGGTTTTTCACGACTGGTTCTAATTCTTCAATTAAATCAGAAGGGATATATGGAGGATTACTCAAAACCAAATCAAAACTTCCCCACCATCTTTTTAAAGGTTCCCACCAATCTCCTAAAGAAAATCTCACATTCGCATTAGGTACGATAGATCTTAAGTTTCTTTTTGCCAGATGTAATGCATCATCACTAATATCAACAGCATGTCCACTCCAGTTAGGAAGAGATTTAGCCAATGAAACCGCAAGAGGACCAGCTCCTGTCCCAAGATCAGCCCACCTTCCAAAATTAATATCATGCACTTTTTTCAAAGCAAAATCAATCAAAAACTCTGTTTCCTGTCTAGGGATCAACGCCTGTGCTGAAACCTCTAACTCAAATTCCCTCCAGGGGCACTTAGAAATTAAATATTGAAGAGGGGTTTGATCCTTCAAATGAGATCCCCATATAACTTCTAATTCTTCGATTGAGATTTCTAAGGAAATTAAATGCTCAGGATTCAAAATTATCTTTTGCAACTTACCCCAAGAAACTCCAGCGGCCATATCTAAAAGCCAATCAAAATCAACTTTCCTTCCCCCTTTCAATATCATTTTTTTTCTCCATTTAAGAAAAGTATTACCAGTAATTGAGTAGAAAATCAAAATAATTAAATCATTTAAAATTCAGGGCCTTTTTCTAAAAGTAATAGTGTCTTTTTGATTTTTGCTGGTAAGTCTCTAATTAACTTTACTGAATCATTTGTTTTTCTTGCAACAACAAGTCCAATTATTGCTTCTGCGCCAACATCACCATTTGACTTGAAAAATAAAGTTTTACAAGTAAGTCTTATTTTATTTTCTAGCTTAAATTGACTATTTAATAAAACATTTTCACCATGTATAAAAGATATTTTATATTTTATTTGCATAGAAATTACTGGGATTTCAAAGCCCTTTTTAGATAATTCGGAATATTCGCATCCAACTTTATTTAATGCATCAATTCTCCCTTCTTCTAAGAAATCCAAATACGAGCCATGCCACATGACACCTGCATGATCAGTGTGCTGGGGAAGAACTGTTTTTGTTAATCTCCATTTATTATTTGTTGAACTCATACGAGATAAGAGCCAATTATCTTATTCCTTTATTTTAATATGTAAGCTTTTGAAGCAATACCTTTAGGGTAAAACTTCAATATTGACGGTGACCTCAAGCAAATACTTGAAATCTTTGATTTGATTAAGTCCTAAATTATTTTTTAGGCTCAGGTCTCAATCTACCCTTGCTGGTATCGGAATAAAAGCTTGATTTCTCACCATCACTGGTTGAAACAAAGAGACCAATAAGAAAGATCGTTGGTACTCCAACAAATAAAAGACTTGCGGCAAATCCAAAACTAGTGGTTTCCATAACCTAGGTTTTTACTCAGAACAATTTTTACTAAAATAAACTATATATCGCTTAAGCAGAAAAACTCGGGTTTGAATCAAAGAGACTGAGATTTTGTAATTTGCCGAAAAATTTTGATTTTTAAAGGCTATTCAACTAAATGGATTTAAATAGCCATGAAAAAGCCATGAAAAATAATTTTCCAACTACTGATTCCACGCAAATTAGGACCGGATTTTCAGTTTTTTAAATCAAATTTGATACGAAAACGTCTTAAAATTACAAAATCAATCTAAATTCGAAAAATTCTTTTTTTTCTTTTTTTTTTAATTTTTTCTTGTCTACCACTAACTATTAGCCATTTTTAGCCCCTCAAAACCAGTTGGATTTCACTCAATAGTGTCAAAAGTCATTTCAGGTCTCTACATCCTGTGCCTTAACTCAAGCAATACCATTTACGATCATGCGAGTCTTGCTGCATTAAGCAGCTTCGTTATACGAACCTGACCCATGGGATTGCCCTGGTATCGGGTGCACACAGTCGTTATCAACGACCCTGGCCGCCTCTTGGCCGTGCACCTCATGCATACTGCTTTGTTAGCCGGCTGGGCCGGCTCAATGGCCTTATATGAATTGGCCATTTTTGATCCTTCTGATCCAGTACTTAATCCAATGTGGCGCCAAGGCATGTATGTCATGCCCTTTATGGCCCGCCTAGGAATTACAGGCAGCTGGAACGGATGGGATATAACCGGAGCAACCGGAGTTGACCCGGGATTCTGGAGCTTCGAAGGTGTTGCTGCAGCTCATATAGTTTTCAGTGGTCTGTTGATGCTCGCTGCCGTATGGCACTGGACATATTGGGACCTTGAATTATGGGAAGATTCCCGCACTGGAGAACCAGCTTTAGATCTTCCAAGAATATTTGGAATCCATCTTTTCTTAGCTGGCTTGACATGCTTTGGTTTTGGAGCATTTCATTGCTCATCTGTAGGCATATGGGTTTCTGACCCATATGGATTAACTGGGCATGTAGAAAAAGTTGCTCCAGTTTGGGGTGCAGAAGGATTTAATCCATTCAATGCTGGAGGAATTGTCGCCAATCACGTTGGGGCAGGACTTTTAGGAATAATTGGTGGAATATTCCATATCACCAACAGACCTGGAGAAAGGCTATATAGGGCTTTAAAACTAGGTAGCCTTGAAGGGGTCCTAGCTAGTGCTCTAGCAGCTGTACTTTTTGTATCTTTTGTTGTCGCTGGAACCATGTGGTATGGGTCAGCAACAACTCCAGTTGAATTATTTGGTCCTACCAGGTATCAATGGGATTCTGGGTATTTCAAAACTGAAATCAACCGCAGAGTTCAAGAGTCCATGAATGATGGTGCTTCTAAAGCTGAAGCTTATGCAGCTATTCCTGAGCAACTTGCTTTCTATGACTATGTCGGAAATAGTCCAGCCAAAGGAGGACTATTCAGAGTTGGAGCAATGGTTAATGGAGATGGAGTCCCAAGTGGATGGCAAGGTCACATCTCATTTACTGATAGTGACGGCAATGACTTAGAAGTAAGAAGAATTCCAAATTTCTTTGAAAACTTCCCTGTCATTCTTGAAGACAAGGATGGGAACGTTAAAGCTGACATTCCTTTCCGTCGAGCCGAAGCTAAGTACTCCATTGAACAAACTGGAGTCACAGCTACTGTTTATGGTGGTGAATTAAATGGACAAACATTTACTGATCCAGTAATAGTCAAACGTCTAGCTAGAAAATCCCAGCTTGGAGAAGCCTTCAAGTTTGACAGAGATCGCTACAAGTCAGATGGTGTATTCAGAAGCTCTCCACGAGCCTGGTTCACTTATGCGCACTTGTGTTTTGGCTTGTTATTCCTATTCGGGCACTGGTGGCACGCCGCTAGGACTCTCTTTGGCGACAGATTCTCAGGTATCGATCCAGAGCTTGGGGATCAGGTTGAGTTTGGTCTCTTCAAAAAACTTGGAGACGAATCTACCCGCCGAGTTCCTGGTCGAGCCTAAATCAGGATTCTTTACCCCCCTTATACCGAGAACTTAGATGGAAGCTTTCTCCTACGTGCTAATACTTACTTTGGCACTTGTAACGCTCTTCTTTGCTGTCGCTTTTCGTGATCCTCCGAAATACGACAAGTAAAATAACAATAAAAAAAGCCCTGAAAATTCAGGGCTTTTTTTATTGTTTGAACTTAAAATAAAATACTATTAATTTAATCTTTAATACAATTAAAATATTTTAAGTAAAAAAGTAGTTTTATTTAATCTACCCCTTCTCAGAAGCCAAAAAAATGTTTAAAGTTAGTTAAATTATTGAAAAGGGCTGCATGCAGTGCCCATCTTGTCAAAATACAGACAGTCGAGTTCTTGAATCTCGTTCGGCTGATTCTGGAAGAAGCGTAAGAAGAAGAAGGGAGTGCTTAAATTGCGACTTCCGATTTACTACTTATGAAAGAGTAGAAACAACACCAATTACTGTTTTAAAAAGAAACGGAACAAAAGAATTATTTAATAGAAGTAAAATAATAAGTGGCTTAAACAGGGCATGTGAAAAAACACTTATACATGGATCTAAAATTGAATTTATTGTTGACGAAATAGAACTTGAACTACACCAAGGAGTTTCCAAAGAAGTAAAAACGAATGAGATAGGAGAAATGGTGCTTACACATTTAAAAGATATTAATGAAGTTGCATACATAAGATTTGCATCTGTGTACAGACAATTTAATGGAATAAATGATTTCATGAAAACCCTTGAATCTCTTAAACCAATAAAAAAAGAACAATTGGCTTCAGTTCTTTAACTAGAAAGACCTATCAATAAAGTAGAATTTAATTTCAATATGGTCGGCGGGCCATTTTGTATTTCTATCGCACTGTCCTAAAAGGCATACCGCCATTCAAGCATGTCTGAAAATCAAGCAAGCAAAGTTCAAGAAAAAAATCCTGAAATAGAAACATCAATATCTGAAGAAGCTACGTCAATTTCAGCAAGTGCAGAATTAGAAGAGACTTCCATTAGCGAATTAAAAGAGGACGATATTCCCAAAAACATTCCTACTGCTGATGACTCTTCAAGCAGAATTAACAAGAATGATCTTGAGAGTGCAGGTTTCACTCTTGATGAATTTGCATCTTTACTAGGAAAATATGACTACAACTTTAAACCTGGGGATATAGTCAATGGAACTGTTTTTGCTCTTGAATCAAAAGGAGCAATGATTGACATTGGTGCCAAAACAGCTGCTTTTATGCCAATGCAAGAAGTATCAATAAATAGAGTCGAGGGCCTTAGTGATGTTTTACAGCCTTCAGAAATTAGAGAATTTTTTATAATGACCGAAGAGAATGAGGATGGTCAATTATCTTTATCAATAAGAAGAATAGAATATCAACGCGCTTGGGAAAGAGTTAGACAATTACAAAAAGAAGATGCCACAATTTACTCAGAAGTTTTTGCTACTAATAGAGGTGGTGCACTTGTTAGAGTTGAAGGGCTAAGAGGCTTTATCCCTGGATCCCACATAAGTACTAGAAAGGCAAAAGAAGAGCTAGTTGCTGATTTCCTACCTTTGAAATTCTTGGAAGTTGATGAAGAGAGAAATAGGTTGGTTCTAAGTCATCGCAGGGCTTTGGTTGAAAGAAAAATGAATCGTCTTGAAGTTGGTGAAGTTGTTGTAGGAGCTGTAAGAGGAATTAAACCTTATGGTGCATTTATAGATATTGGAGGTGTAAGTGGACTACTTCACATTTCCGAGATCAGTCATGAGCACATTGAAACTCCTCATTCTGTTTTAAACGTCAATGACCAAATGAAGGTCATGATAATAGACCTAGATGCTGAAAGAGGACGAATTTCTCTTTCGACAAAAGCACTTGAACCAGAACCTGGAGATATGCTGACGGACCCTCAAAAAGTGTTTGATAAAGCTGAAGAGATGGCCGCAAGGTATAAGCAAATGCTTCTTGAACAGGCTGAGGAAGGAGAAGATCCTATTGCCGTAATGACTATTTGATTATTTCCTTTTACAGAAATGGTAGAGCTGTTAATAAAAAATAGTTCTCTAGGCCTTATTAAGGGAATAATATTTGATAAGGATGGGACATTATCCAATAGCGAAGAATATTTATTAGAACTGGCAAAAACAAGAGTAGAGTTTGCAGTTGATAAGTTTAAAAAACTAAAAATAAACAATTTTAAAATTTTTTTATTAAGAAAATTACTTAATTCTATTTATGGTTTAAAAGACCAAGCTCTCTCTGCTAATTCAACTCTTGCCATAGCTTCGAAAGAGCAAAATATTATATCTACAGCAACAATATTTAATTTATTTGGTTTTGATTGGTTTAAATCACTTTCAATAAGCCAAGAAATCTTTGATGAAGTAGATATTTTCCTTTCTAATAATCAAGATAATATACAGAAAAAAAGGACTTTAATTTCTGGGGCATTTGATCTATTAGTTGCACTAAAAAGAAATGGAGTGAGTATTGCCTTAATGACAAATGATACACAAGCAGGAATAGAAGAATTTATTCGCAGCAATAAATTAGAAGATATATTTGATTATCTTTGGAGTGCTGAGAACAAACCGTCAAAACCTAACCCAAAAGCAGTTATAGAACTTTGCAAAAGAATGAAGATAAATCCTTCAGAATGTGCACTGATTTCAGATGCCGATACTGATTTAAAAATGGCAAAAGAAGCTGATCTACCAATAATAGTAGGCTTTACTGGTGGATGGAAAAATCCTCCCACTCTTACTGAAAAACAATTTATTGTAGAAAAATTAAATGAATTAAATATTCTGATAAACACCTAAAGTATTATTCAATTCAGATTTCCAATGAGCAGATACGTTTTCACCTCTGAATCGGTAACAGAAGGACATCCTGATAAAATTTGCGATCAAATAAGTGATGCTGTTTTAGATGCCCTCTTAACTGAAGATCCAACAAGTAGGGTCGCATGCGAGGCAGTAGTAAATACTGGCTTATGTCTAATAACTGGAGAAATAACTTCTAAAGCAGAGGTTGATTTCAACAAGCTTGTTAGAGAAGTCATCAAAAGCATTGGCTATGAAAGTGCAAGTGCTGGTGGATTTGATGCAAATAGTTGCGCAGTACTAGTTGCACTTGACCAACAATCTTCAGATATTGCCCAAGGAGTTGACGAAGCTGAAGACCATTCAACAGATCCATTAGATCAAGTTGGTGCTGGTGATCAGGGAATTATGTTTGGTTTTGCTTGTGACGAGACTCCTGAACTGATGCCATTGCCAATTAGTCTTGCCCATCGTTTAGCAAGACGGTTGGCATCAGTTAGGCATAAAAAATTAATTGATTATCTTTTACCTGATGGAAAAACCCAAGTAAGTGTCTCATACGAAAACGGAATCCCCTGCTCTATAGACACAATACTGATTTCAACTCAGCACAAATCAGAGGTCTACGGAATAACTCTTGAAGAGGAAATCCAAAAAAGAATTGCAAAAGACCTATGGGAATTAGTTATTGAGCCAGCAACAGAGGATCTAGCTTTAAAACCTTCAATAGAAACCACACGTTTTCTAGTGAATCCAACAGGTAAATTTGTCATTGGAGGGCCTCAAGGAGATGCAGGCCTAACTGGTCGAAAAATAATTGTAGACACCTACGGTGGATATGCTCGCCATGGAGGTGGGGCTTTTTCTGGAAAGGATCCTACAAAAGTTGATAGATCCGCAGCTTATGCAGCAAGATTTGTCGCGAAGGCATTAGTTGCAGCAAATCTTGCAAAAAAAGTAGAAGTCCAACTAAGTTATGCAATTGGTGTAGCGAAACCAGTGTCAATACTTGTTGAGTCTTATGGCACAGGTAAAGTTTCAGATGATGAATTAACTCAAATTGTTCAAGAACACTTTGATTTAAGGCCAGGCGCGATTATGAAATCTTTTAACCTGCAAGAACTTCCTAGGCTAAGAGGAGGACGTTTTTATAGAGATATTGCAGCTTATGGTCATTTTGGCAGAACTGATATTACCCTTCCATGGGAAGAGGTATCTCAAAAAGCAAAAGAACTAAGCTTACTTGGATAAAAAGATTTTAATCAAAAGAATGTTAAAGAATTCTCTTGTACTTGGTATTGATCTTGGTACATCGGGTGTAAGAATTGCAATCATTAATACTAAAAAAAAAATATTATTCACATCATCAAAAACATACTCTAAAGATCTTGAGATATCGGAAGACTGGATCAATAGCCTTAAAGCTCTAATAGAAGAAATTCCTAACAGTTTAAAAGCAAAATTGATTTCTTGTTCAGTAGCAGGGACATCTGGCACACTTTTAGCATGCAAAAAAAATGGAGCGCCTATTGGAAAAGCTCTACCTTATTTCTTATCCTGTTCGGAACATTCATGCGAGATTAAAAAGCTCTTTACAAAAGAATGTGCGGGCTCAAGCAAAAGTGGAAGTGTTGGGAGAGCGCTAAGACTTTTAGCCTTATACGGTAATGAAATAATCTTAAGGCACCAAGCAGATTGGGTGAGTGGATGGCTTATCAACAACTGGGAGTACGGGGAAGAAGGTAACAATATAAGGATGGGTTGGGAAATATCAAATAGTTCATGGCCAGAAAACTTTCAAAATTTAAAATGGTTAAAATGCCTACCTAAAATAATTCCTTCAGGTCAAGTAATGGGGAGTATTTGTTGTAAAAAAGCCAACGAATTAAACTTACCCAAAAATCTTAAAGTAATAGCAGGAACTACAGATTCAAATGCGGGAGTTTTAGCCGCTTGCCCTAATAAAGATGATGGAATAACAATCCTTGGCAGCACAATAGTGATAAAGAAGTTTGTTAATAAGACCCTTTCAGGGAATGGTATCTCAAATCATAAATTATTAGGAAATTGGCTATCTGGTGGAGCATCCAATGCAGGAGCTGCGGTACTACTCGATTTCTTTAATCTTGAATATATTGAAGAACTGAGTAAACAAATAAATCCTAATAAATCAACAGGATTAAATCTTCTTCCGCTATCGAATAAAGGAGAAAGATTCCCAATAGATGATCCCAATTTAGAACCTATACTCGAGCCAAGACCCGTCAGTGATTCGCTTTATCTTCACGCATTGTTTGAAGGGTTAGCGAAAATAGAAGCAAGAGGCTGGAAAAAACTCCATGAATTAGGAGCTGGTTTCCCAAGACAAATAATTACTATTGGAGGTGGTGCAAAAAATATTACTTGGAAAAAAATAAGAGAAAGAGAGATTGGCATACCAATTAAAATTTGCAGCAGACCCCCCGCGGCAGGAGTAGCATCAATCGCTTTAAAAGGATTATCGTGAATAAAGCATAGTATTCTTTATAAATTTTTTAATCACAATTTCTTTAGGTCGAACTAACTTATTAATTAATTTCTAAATCCACTTAATAAACCATTTTTCATGAATTCTGAGCCAATCACAAAAGAGTCAAGTAGAAGAATATGTAATCACATGAATAAAGAGCATGGGGATGCGGTCATTGCCTATGCAAAATATTATGGAAAATTTCAAACTTTTAAATCAGCTAAAATGATCAGTCTTTCTCCAGTATCTATTCAACTTAAAATTGATGAACAGACATTAGAAATAAAATTTGATCATATGCTTAAAGACTGTTCAGATGCACATAAAACATTGGTGAAGATGATTAAAGCTATTCCAGCGTTATGAAAGATATCTCCAAGAGAATAAAGAGATCACTAGCTGTCTCTTTATTTTCAAGTTGCCTTTGAAATCGAACAAAAGAAAATTAAGGCGATTTCAATTTATTTTTCAATAAGGTACTTATGAATTGGTAGATTATTAGAGGGTCAAGCCGGGATAGCTCAGTTGGTAGAGCAGGCGACTGAAAATCGCCGTGTCCCCAGTTCAAATCTGGGTCCTGGCACCATTCGAATTAGGAACAATTTGAATATTAAAAGCACCTTCAACTAGGTGCTTTTTCAATAACTAGTCATTCATGTAGTTAGTTTTAAGATTGCAATGTTTATATAATTTGACAGCATTAGAAGAGATTCTGAAGGGGACAAGACAAGACAAGACAAGACAAGACAAGACAAGACAGTATGGAAGTCACTGAATCCATACAGATCTTTTTTTTGTCTTTTTAATTCCATTCCAGCGCTAATAATCGAAGTCAGCAAAAGTGGTTATTAGTTATGCCCAAAACTACATTTCTTATCTAGTTTCGAGCAAATCGCAAAACTTAAATGCTTTTGCGTATTCAGATGAAAATTTTAGAAACCCAGAACTGATACATTTCTGTGAAGATATTGGGATGTTGCTCTTCAAATCTTGTCCGATTTCGTAAGTTCATTTGAGTTTTATCTCCTAGGAAATATTTAGTATCTTCAAAAGATTTAGAACTGATGCTTATCAAAAGCCAAAGAAATTAGCACTTATAACTACTCTATCTTTTCTGCCAAGATATGAAACTGAATGGTTTCTATCTGCGCCAATAATTATCAACATATTATTATCCGGCAATATTTCTTCATCAGGTTCATATAGTTTAAGTTTTCCTGGATCCTCGCCACTTTGATCTCCTACTTGTAGATAATAAATTAGGCTGTATTTATAGAATGTCAATCCAAATGGAAGATCTTTTTTGCCAATATGATTGTGAATTTTTGCACCAGCACTAGATCCTGACTTGAAAATATTAAAGAATGATTCATAAATCATTATTTCCTTTAATCCAAGTTCCGCCCCACAAATCCTCTTTAAATCATCTGAAAGGTTCGATATAATTGGAGATTGATCATCAAAGAAATGAAGGTCTTGGGAGCAAAAACCTTTTCCATATCTAGCATCAAGTGTGTTATTTAGAGCTCGATTCTTGACACCATACAAATAAGATAATAACTCATCTTCACTTTGCCGATGTAAAATTAATCTATTTTTATTTATATTAATTAATGATCTTGCCCCTTTTGCAATTTCTAATCTTTCTGAATTTATTAAATTATTTTTTGCTAATTTGGTTGCTTTTAGTGCGCTATTTATATATTCCTTTTGATACTTCTTTATAGCTATTGACTTTGCTTCCAATAGTTTATTCTTCACAATTTCAAATTCTTTCCTCTCAAAAATACAAGCAGCATAGAAAAAATATGTTTGCCAATCAGGTTTAAGTTCAATGGCTTTTTGGTATGAAACTTCTGCTTTTTGGAATTTACCAATATCTTTAAATAGGTTTCCCAGATTGTAATGCGCCTCAGCTAAATCAGGATTCACTTTAATGGCTTTGCGATATGAAAATTCTGCGTCTTTTAATTCACCAATATCTTTCAATAAAATTCCCAGATTGGAATGAGCTTGTGCGTAATCAGGATTCAGTTCAATGGCTTTGCGAGTAGATATTTCTGCTTCTTTTAAATTGCCAAGATCTCTCAATATGTTTCCCAGATTGTTATGCGCTTCTGCAAAATTAGGATTCAGTTCAATGGCTTTGCGAGTAGATATTTCTGCTTCTTGTAATTTACCAAGACCTTGTAAAATTATTCCATAATTAGAAAAAACTTGGTGATCATTAAAACCTTGATTTATACAATACTTATAATATTTTTTTGCTTCTGGAATATTTCCTTTTAAATGAAACTGAATTGCTTGATTTATTATTTGTTCTTTAGAAGGTTTAGAAGGAGTATTAGTATTAACAGTAATATTTGCTTTAATTTCACCTAAAGCAGATGGAACAGTAAATGTTTGGACTTGAGGTATATTCTTTTTACCTTGCTTTTTATCACTAGATTCCATTATCTTCTAAGAACTTCTGTGTGAAGTAATTCTACTACTAACTATAAGTACCATTTGAACCTCTTTCTTAGATTATTGATACTTAACTAATAACGCTAGATGCTTGATAAAAAGAACTGTTTTCCTAATCAAATACTTGATTGAAGTCATTTAAGTCACATATGTCTTTCATTCCATAATGAAATGTTTGGTCAATTCTTCTATTGGAACTTTATTAAGGACTAAAGAGTTCCTATTAGCCCCAGCCCATTTAGCTTGGCGAATACACATTTTTAATAGAAGAGTTTTCAATAACTCAATTCCTATCTCTTTAAAATTTATTGACGGTCAATATCACATGTGAACTCTGAAAGAGCATCAGAAGGGGGTTTCATCGCTTCTACTGGCATTTCTCCCACATCATAAAGATCTGAGTGGAAAGCCACCTTCTTACAGTTCCCCTCAGAGACCTCATAATCGCTATGGAGTCTAATAAACCAGAACAGTGAAATATCGCAAAAGAAATTTCCAATCAATTTGCTCATATAGGTATGAGTTTTTATGACCGCAGACCTATCCCACCTCTTTCTGTATTCAGCTGGATTAAGGATTGAACCCTTAAATGATTTTCAGTAGTAAAGGACAGCATAGTAAGTCGGAATTAACTCAGAAGCTTGATCAGTCATAAACTTCTTTATTCGTCCTACTTGCCCACTCTCTTCTACTCTTTCAGCATACTTAACATAATCTCATTTACTTAATTGCTCTTTATTGAAAACTGATATAATCTTATTGTTT
>QCEW01000015.1 GCA_003280445.1 Prochlorococcus sp. AG-363-A03
AAGATTTTTTGAAAGAAACACTTTTAAAACTTGTTCCGGAATATCAAATTCTTCGTTTAAAAGGGAGATGCTGGATAGAGGGTAAGGCTTTGCCTCTTCAGATCCAAATGGTTGGATCTAGATTTAATGCATGGTTTGAGAGCCCGAATGATGATTCTTGGAAACCTTCTAAGGCAGGGATTGATTTAGTCTCTTTGAGTCTGAAAGGCGGAGTTAAAAAAGCTTTTGAATCTTCCTTTTAATTAATCGGTTCAAATTATTATTTATTATATTTATATTAAAAATTGGTTGTATTTTTATTTTTATCCGCGATTCTTTGTTAGTTAGGAGATAATTCTCTTAAACCAATTTTCTAATAGTTTCTAATCGTACTTTTTGTCGTGAGTCAAGCAGTTTCCACTACCGAGAAAAATGAAGTTCAGAGTGTTACCAATGCTTTGAATCTTAAGACCTGCAATAAATGTGGCGGTAATGGTTATATGAAATCTAGCCCAAATTGTTATCACACTTGTCTGACATGCCTAGGTAAAGGATTAATAAGTGAACAATGAGAAAGTATCAATTAGAAATTTATCAAATATTATCTACAATAACTTTGTAACCTTCTTTCTTGGGTTAACTAAGGGAAGGGAGTATGAAATTCATTGATTTTTAAAAGTGTCTTTATTTAAAGCAAGAGTTTTTGTTCATTTAAGACCTTCTGTTTTGGATCCGGCGGGAGAGGCTACCAGGTCAGCTACTAAGAGATTAGGAATAGATGGAGTTACTCAACTAAGAATTGGTAAATCTATTGAACTTGAGATCGAAGCGACAAATAAGGAGGAAGCTCGATCGAAGATTGAGTTAATGAGTGATCGATTGCTCGCAAACCCTGTTATTGAGGACTGGTCTTTGGAATTTAAGGACGAACAGAAAACTCTTACAAACTAAATAAATGAATATAGGAATTATTGTTTTTCCTGGATCTAACTGCGATAGGGACGTCAGGTGGGCTACTGAAGGATGCCTGGGAATTCCTACAAGTTTTCTATGGCATGAAACTACTGATTTAAGTGGTTATGACGCAATTGTCATTCCAGGGGGGTTTAGTTATGGAGATTATTTACGTTGTGGAGCAATAGCAAGATTCGCACCTGTTTTAAATTCTTTAATTTCTTTTGTTGATAAAGGTGGAAAAGTACTTGGTATTTGTAATGGGTTTCAAATACTTACTGAACTTGGTTTATTGCAGGGAGCTTTGACAAGAAATAAGAATCTACATTTTATTTGTGATAGAGCAAATTTATCTATTGAAAGTACAAAATCATCTTGGATGAAAAACTATAAAAAATATGATTCTATTTCACTACCTATCGCTCATGGAGAAGGGAGATATCAATGTAGCAATGACGTCTTGAAAAAATTGCAGGATGATGATTCGATTGCTCTAAGATACGCTCATAACCCAAATGGATCAATTAATGATATTGCTGGAATTACAAATAAAAAAGGAAATGTATTGGGGATGATGCCACATCCTGAAAGAGCTTGTGATGATGCTTTAGGTAATATTGATGGCAAGTCAATTCTTAGTTCACTTCTTTCTTGAATTTATAAATCAAGGCATTAAAAAAGCTGCTATCAAAATGAGAGATAGCAGCTTTTGCTATATTTTTTAGCTTAGTACTTGTATCCAGCTACAAATAATTGTTCATCTGAAGAAGGCTGAGAACCAGCAACATACAATCCTTTTGATGCCTCAGAGTTTGCTTGAGCTCTAGCTATGAGTGCTTTTTGTCCATCAGAAGTGTTCGAGCCTTTCCATGCTTTTAGACATGAATGTTGTAAAGCACGACCATATGAGAATGAAACATTCCACTTAGCCTTTCTGTCGATCTTATTCATCAGATTTAAATAAACTGATGCAGCTTCCTCGCTCAAGCCACCTGAAAGGAAAGTAATACCAGGGACACTGGCAGGTACACAGCGTTCCATTGTACGGATTGTCATTTCCGCTACTTGCTGTGGATCAGCTTTCGTTGAGCTGTCAGCACCTTGAACAGTCATTGATGGCTTTAGAAGAGTTCCCTCTAGAAGTACTCCGTTTACCTGGCAAGCTAAGTAAACTTCTTTAATTACTTCTTCTTGAACTGCTGCTGTCTTTTCAATTGAATGTGACCCATCCATTAAGATTTCTGGTTCAATAATTGGAACCAAGCCAGATTCTTGTACTGATCTAGCGTATCTTGCTAAACCCCATGCATTTTCTCTAATAGAAAGTTTAGAAGGACAACCATCGTCTGTTATTTGAAGTACTGCTCTCCACTTAGCAAATCTTGCACCTTGCTCGTAATAATCGGCAGCTCTTTCAACAAGACCGTCTAAACCTGAACAAAAAGTTTCTACATCGTGTCCACCAGCTAATGGCCTTAGACCTTTATCAACCTTGATACCTGGAATTATTCCTAGCTTCTCAAGCTTTTTAACCATTGGCTCACCATCTGGATGGTTCTGGAAAAGAGTTTCTTCAAAAAGAATCGCTCCGCTTATGAAGTTCCCAAGACCTTCTGTGGTGAAAAGCATACCTCTATATGCTTTTCTGTTGTCTTCAGTGTTCTCAACACCTATTGAAGCAAGTCTTTTACCTACTGTTTTAGTTGATTCATCAACAGCAAGAATCCCTTTGCCTGGCTGGGCTATGGCACTTGCTGTTTTCTTTAGTTCTTCTGCGTAGTACGAGAGTGCCATTTATGCAACAAAAATTTCCTTAAGATTATTCCATATCAAAGGCCCTTTTTGTGGCTTATTACACCTAAAAAATTTTTTTTTTATTTAGTGAGTTTCTCTAATTGATTTCAAGCTTCATTCCAATCGAGTTTGATTCTTTAACCTTGTCACAAACAATTTGGCTTGCTAATCCCTCAGCTAAGCCTGGAATAACTGGTGTACCGTCTTTAATGCTACGAGCCCACCAGCTTTGTATTCTTGCTACTGGGGCAATTCGTCCATCTGTCCAGATTTTCGAAAAAGAAAGATCTGAATCTGGTTGAATACTTTTTAGAACTTCTTCATTAGTTGAGTACCACAGCCCAAATCCGTGAACATAATCGTTCTGATTGTCACTGCTAAGAATAAGAGTTCCATTGCTCCCATAAATTTCTAGACTAAAACCCCTGCTTTGTTTTGTTACGGCAGAGAGATTTACTTGGACTGGGATCAAATTGTTATTAATGCTTTTAACTTGTAGTTGAGAAATACTTACATCTTCACTTGTCACTTTTTTAGTGTTTTTTGATTGGGTACAATATCTTTGTTTGATTGAAGTTGAATTTGTTGCGCTTAATGAATGAGTTGGACCAATTAACCAATGAATCATGTCAAAAGCATGAGTACCTAACGCGCCCAATACCCCTCCACCAGAATCTTCATCTGAATACCAATTCCATGGCCTATCTGGATTGGCTCTGCTACTCATTAGCCAATCAAGTTTAACGAAATATGGTTCATCTAGTTTCTGGTCATTAATTATTCGTTTTGCTTGCCTAAAAAGCGGAACAGCTCGATATTCGTAATCCACAGCTATTTTCAAATTTCTTTTTAGAGCATTTCTTTGAAGCTCTTTTACCTCTTCAGCATTTAAGCAAGTTGGCTTTTCTAGTAAAAGATGTTTTCCTTTTTTAATAGCCTCTAGTGCAAGCTCGTATCTAGGTGCTGGTGGGGTAGCTATGATGATCCCATCTATTTCGGAATCATTGACTAAATCCTCCCAGGTCTCGTAGGCACGAAGATTGTGCTTATTGCAGGCTTCTCTAAGCCTTTCTTGCCGAGGATGCCACAACCCCACAAGCTCAATGTTCTCATTAGACAATGATGCAGGAATATGAACACTTTCACCGAAACCTAGTCCTGCAATTGCTATACGGAGCGGATGATCTCTGTTGATCATTCTTTTAAGTTGTTGATGAGTTTAAACATTTTTGCAGCCATCTGTAATCACATCATCTAATAGTTTATCCCCATTGGGGTCTTCCCATTTTGCGGTTAAATTCTTTTTACCATTGACTGAAATATCTTTGAATTTATTAGTCAGACAATTGATTTTCATTGTATAAATATTTTCCTCTATTTTCTGTGAAGTATTAGGGTCAATTTTTAAGTATTTTGTGGTTAGCTCTATTATTCCTCTTCCTCTAATATCAATACTATCTCTATCTAAATACTGAATTCCTAGAGGGTTTTTACTAACTTCAATCCAATTTGTATTTTCTGCATATACCATATTTGTCTTATTGAATAAAATTATTAATATTAGGACTAAGATATTCAAGTGATAATCAAGTTTATTTTTTATCTTTTGATTTATTTTATGCATTAATTTTTAACTTTACTTCTTGTGTCTTATGTAATTTAAGTATCTTTGTCAAAGTTTCTTTAAGTTCTGTTCTAGGGACAATTGTATCTACGAAACCGTGATCTTGAAGATATTCTGCTGTTTGAAAATTATCAGGAAGTTTTTCTCTCAGTGTTTGTTCAATTACTCTTCTCCCTGCAAATCCAATAAGTGCTTTGGGCTCTGCAAGTATTAAATCTCCAAGCATGGCAAAACTAGCAGTAACTCCTCCAGTTGTGGGATGTGTAAGTAAAGGCATATAGAGCAAATGTGCGTCTCTATGTCGTTCAAGCGCCCCTGAGATTTTTGCCATTTGCATAAGGCTTAACATCCCTTCTTGCATTCGAGCACCGCCCGATGCGCAAACAATTAGCAATGGTAAGTTTTCTTTGGTTGAGTGTTCGATAAGCCTTGTAATTTTCTCTCCTACAACAGATCCCATTGAGCCACCCATGAATCTGAAATCCATTACGCCTAATCCCATAGGAATAGAATTAACTTTGCATGTTCCCGTTAATACACCATCTTTAAGACCAGTGTTAGCTTGACTTTCTCTGAGTCTATCTGCATAAGCTCGTCGATCTTTAAAACCCAGAGGGTCAACAGGGGTTAAATGATTATTGATTGATTTGAATGTGTTTGGATCAGTAATTAGTCTTATTCGCTCTTCGCTATCTATTCGATTGTGATGCCCACAATTACTACAAACACTGCAATTATCTATTAAATCTTTTCTATAAACTACTTGTCCACATTCTGGACATTTTTCCCACAGTCCATCACTTTCTTCAGATTCCTGAGTGACTTTGCCAACAAATTGGCCTTTTCTTCTATCAGCAAACCAGTCGAATAATGACACAGCTATGTTGTGATTGAATTTAATTTAATACCTTGAGTCCCTTTAAAGGGATTCGAAAGTTTAAATCTTATCTATAATCCAAGAACAAAATATTCCAATTGATATGAATGGTGCAAATGGATACTGATGAAATGGCCCTAACTTTTTAGTGAGTTTTCCATGCAAGCTGTATATAGCTGATATTAAAAATGAAATGCACAATGATAAGAAACTCAATTCTAGACCAAGCCATATTGTACTGAAAGAAGTGAGTTTTATATCACCCATTCCTAATGAATTCACTCCGCAAATCTTATAACCTATTTTGCTTATCGAATACATTAATATAAAGATAATAATCATTGAATAAAAATTATTTATTATTAAATCTTTTATATCTAATGTTTCTTTAGATAAACCTGTGCATAGCGAATAAAGAAGACCTGAAATTGCAAATGATATTAATTTGTTTTCACTTATTAGCATTGTATTTATATCTTCTATCGAGATAAAATACAAGATATATAGAAGTATAAAAGTAAAGCATATATTAATCGCCATTATTTATTAACCTTATCTTTTAAACTATATAAGCAGCTTGATTTATTTATTAATTTAATTAGCCAGCTGCTTTTTTCTCTTCTATCATTTTATGAATAATTGGTGTAAGAATAAGTTCCATAGCAAATCCCATTTTGCCTCCATTAACAACAATACTTGTTGGACTAGACATGAAGGAATCGTGAATCATTCCTAATAAATACTGGAAGTCAATACCCCATTTTTCCCTTGAACCTTTTCTAAAATGAATAATTACAAAACTTTCGTCTGGTGTTGGAATATTTCGGCAAATAAATGGGTTTGACGTATCAATTGTCGGTACTCTCTGGAAATTAATATCTGTTCTGCTGAATTGGGGACATATGTGATTGATATAATCAGGCATTCTTCTCAGAATTGTATCGACGATTGTTTCAGCTGAATATCCTCTTTCTGCATTATCTCTATGTATTTTTTGTATCCATTCGAGATTGGTAATTGGAACAACACCAACAAGTAAATCAGCAAATGAAGCTACGTCATAATCCTTTCCTACTACTCCACCATGAAGTCCCTCATAAAACAAAAGGTCTGTTCCTTTTGGAATATCTTCCCAGGGAGTGAATTGACCTGGATCTAATTTTGTTCCTAAACGAGTGTTGTGTTCATCGGCTTCTTCTGGGCTGTGTAAATAATATCTTTTCTGACCTCCTCCAGTTTTTCCATATTGACTAAATAGGTCTTCTAATTTATCGAATAAGTTTGCCTCTGGCCCAAAATGAGAAAAGTTTTCACCTCTTGAAAGTGCCTCAGACATTGCCTTTTTCATAGGCATTCTCTCAAAACGGTGATAACTATCTCCTTCAACAACTGCAGGAACAATATTTTCACGAGCAAATATATGCTCAAATGCTCTTTTAACGGTGCTTGTTCCTGCTCCGGATGAACCAGTTACAGCTACTACTGGGTGAAGCTTTGACATCGACGCTTATGTATTGACTTTCATTTTTACAGGTCGACTGACCCTCAAAGGGAAACTATTCAAAGAGTTTTTTAATTTGTGAACTAATTATTTTAATTTCTCTGCCAATAGTTCACCCATTTGAGAGCAACCAACCTGTTGAGTTGTCTGATTGCTCATTAAATCAGAAGTTCTATAACCCTCAGTTAGGATCTCATTGATTGCATTTTCTAAATAAGTAGCTGCTTGTGTTTCATTAAAGGCAATTTTTAACATCATTGCAGAAGATAAAAGCATTGCTATTGGATTAGCTTTATCTTTTCCTGCTATGTCAGGAGCTGAACCATGAACAGGTTCAAAGACACCTGGCCCATTAGTGGTTAACGAGGCAGAAGGAAGCATGCCGATTGAGCCTGTCAGCATGGCTGCAATGTCGCTAAGAATATCTCCAAATAAATTACCTGTAAGAATCACATCAAATTGGCTTGGATTCCTAACAAGTTGCATTGCTGCGTTGTCTACATATTGATGCGTAAGTTCTATATCTTTGTACTTGTCAGACACCAATATTGTTTCCTCTCTCCATAGTTGACTTACATCTAAAACATTAGCTTTGTCGACTGAGCAAACTTTTTGATTTCTTTGTTTGGCTAATTTAAAAGCGATTTCTGCTATTCGTTTAATTTCCTTGGAGGTGTATGTCATTGTATTAAATGCCCTTTCGCCCTTTTCTGTTTTTATCCTTCCTTTAGGTTCTCCAAAGTAAATACCGCTAGTAAGTTCTCTAACTACTACTAAATCAACATCTTTAACAAAGTCTTCTTTCAAGCTACTTGCTTTTGTTAAGGATGGAATTATTTTTACTGGCCTTATATTTGCGAAAAGATTCAAAGAAGATCTGAGATTTAGTAGACCTGTTTCAGGTCTTTTCTCTCTAGGTAATTCGTCATATTTTGGGTCTCCTATTGCCGCTAACAAAACAGCATCAGAGTTTTTACATTCTTGAAGAGTTCTATCGGGGAATGGGATCCCATCTGAAGCTATCGCTGATCCACCAAATGGCATTTCTTTAAATTTGATCTCAAAGCCAAATTTCCTTGAGACTAGGTCAAGGATTTTATGTGTAACTTTTGTTATCTCCGGACCAATTCCATCGCCTGGCAATAATGTTATTTTGTAAGACTTCATTGTTTGCTATTAATTAAAGGAAAAACTTACCTGGAGTTTCTGCGATCTAATTGACGAAAGGCTTTTGCTATCTCAGGTAGTTTTTTGAAATTAGCAGAGCATCTCAACCATAGTTTATTGGGAATAGCAGGAAAGCCGCTAACCACCTTTCCTTCCTCGATATTTGATACGATTCCTGTTTTGGAACTGGCTATCACTCTATCGCCTATTTTGACTTTATTACTAACACCTACCTGTCCAGCAAGAATAACTCCGTTTCCAATCTGTGCTCCTCCAGCGATGCCAACTTGAGCAGCCATAGCGCAACCTTTTCCGGTAGTTACTCCATGTCCAATTTGAACTAGGTTGTCAATCTTTGTGTCTTCACCAATTATGGTCTCTCCGACTGAAGGCCTATCAATTGTTGATCCACTACCTATTTCTACTTTGTTTTTTAAAATAACTATTCCAACTTGAGGCATTTTCTTCCATCCTTTTGATGTAGGAACGAATCCAAAACCTTCACCACCAACAACAGCATTCGCATTAATTACACATTCGTCTCCAAGGGTTGATCCAGAATGTATAACACTATTTGCGTGAATTAAATTTTTGGCACCAATCCTTACTTTTTTATAGACAACAACACCTGCATGAACAATTGTCCCAGCTCCAATTTCTGTATTATCTCCAATATAAACATTAGCTCCTATTGAAACTCCAGGACCAATTTTTACATTCTCACCGATTACAGCACTTTCATGGATACCTTCTTTTTCTCTTTCATTAGGATAGAGCAACCCCAATGTTTCAGCAAAAGCAATTTTCGGCTCTTTTAGTAGTATCCAATCGCCTGAAATTTTCTTAATTATGTCAACAATATAATTATCATTTGCAGGCAATAATAGAGCCGATGCTTTCGAAGTTCTGATGAGATTCTTAAGATTTGCAGGACTATTATTGTCTAGAAAACTTATGTCATTTTCCTTGGCTTGTTCTAAAGAAGCAGCGGTTAAAATAACTGGATTGTTTTTTATATTAAAGTCAATTACACCAGATTGACCTTGCTTCAGTTTTTCAACAATTTTATTGAATTGCATGATTTAATTTAATTGGGAAAGTGAAAATTGCTATTTTTCTGAGTTAGTCACATGTTAGAACCAAACCATCTCGGTGAATAACTAGGGGAGATCCTGTTTTATCAGATTTTGAATTAATTCCTATCTTTATAGCATCACTGCTCATTGAGCAAATTCCTTTAGCAATCTCCTCTCCTTGAGTGTTAACAACTTTCACAGGTTGATTGGCTATAAAATTCCCACTAACTTTTTTAACTCCAACTAATAATATTGAAGCGCCTTTGTTTTTTATAGCTTCACTTGCACCATCATCTAACTGTATTTCTCCAACTGGTTTAATTGCATGTGCTAACCAACTTTTTCTATTACCGATAGGGTTTGGATGAGGGTGGAAAATAGTTCCTATCTTTTTCCCATCAAGTATTTCGCCTAATATTTTAGGAGCTCTTCCATCTGCTAATTGAACTTTTATTCCGCTTTCAGTTGCGATCTTTGCCGCAGTTAGTTTTGTTTTTATGCCTCCAGTTCCCCAAGAAGTTTGTTCATTTGCTAGTTCTAATTTATTTAATTCTTTTGAATTATTAATATCTTTTATTGGCTTAGCTTTACTGTCGGTTTTAGGATCAGAAGAGTACAGATGATCGATATCAGTTAACATAATTAGTTGATCAGCAGATATAGCTGTTGCAACTAATGCAGACAAAGTATCATTATCACCATACTTTAACTCTTCATTTGAGGTTATATCATTTTCATTTACTATTGGTATAACATCCCATTCAATTAATCTTTTTAATGTTTGTGAAGCAGATTTATAACTATTTCTTGAGCCTAATTCTGATCTAGTTAATAATATTTGTGCAACTTTATATCCAAACTTGCTCATAGCTTTTTCATATAAAGCCATTAAATTAAGTTGGCCTATCGCAGCAGAAGCTTGAAGAGAGATTATTTCTTTAGGTCTAGTCTTGAATCCCATTCTATGACATCCAAGCCCCACTGCGCCGCTAGATACCAATATAACTTTATCGCCAATTCCTTGAGCTTTTGATATATATGAACAATAATTATTAATTATATCAAAAGTTGTATATTTTTCGTTTCCTCTTAAAAGGCTTGTACCAATTTTGATTACCCAGGTTGTCATGAAAAGTCTCCAGTTATAATTTTTGCTAAGTATCTTTCTATAGATTGAAAGTTATTTTTTTCAATTTTGTTTCCATAATGATCTACTGAATCTACTAATATTGTATACATTTTTAATCTATTGCCTACAAGAATATCTGTAAAAACTCTATCTCCAATTATTGCTATTTTATTTGAGGAATAAGGAATTTTATCTAGGATTTTCTTTAACTTCCTCTTGCTTGGTTTGCCCCCAGAGTATGTAAATTTTAAATCTAATTGATTAGCAATTAATTTTATTCTTTTTTTAGATGGATTGTTACTGAATAAGTAGATATAAAAGTACTTTTTGGAGTTGTCAATCCAATTTTTTACTTCACTTGATATTACTGGGTCTTTCCCTGAAATTAATGTTCCATCTACATCAAGTATTAATGCTTTGATATCTTTCGATAACAAATCATTTATCGAGATCTTTGATATTTTATCGTTTACATTCCAACTTGGAGTAAGTAACTCTTTTATATTTATTCTGATAATCCTCTTTCCTCCAGTTCAGCTTCAATTCCTGATTGTATCTTGTCAAACTCTTCACCTTCAACAAGCTTTACTTCACCATCTTCTAGCTTTCCGACTATGAAGAATGGGTCAAGCGGAATGTATAGACCATACTCATTATCATCAACTCTAAAATTGACAAGAAGTTCGTAAGTCTCTGACTCGTCATCAATGTCTTCTTCTTCAATTTCTTCTGGTTCGGGCTCATCTAATTCACCGGATACTGTAAGGGTAATAGCCGAGCGAACAAGCCTGAGATCATGTTCTTGAAGGACAACATCAGCAACTTCTAGTATTGGCTCATTCTTTTCAATTGTTTCTATTAGCTTGGGATCTTGATCATCAATTAATTGAAAAAGAGATACAGGGGTATCTACTGGTGTTAAGAGGGCATATTCATTACCTTCTAGAGGTACTACCTGTTCCAGAAAACATAGAAGATCTGATCCTTGAGAATCTTTAACTAAAAGAGTAGGTACTTCGTCGTTTTTATTTGTTGATGACATAGTTGAGTTTTTATTAATCTTTATCTGGTTTTATTTGATTATGTTTTTACATCATATTCAAAATTTAATTTGAGTCATCCAGATCAGGTCCCTCAATAAGCCATTGTTGTAAAAGTATAGCGGCAGCAGCACTATCAATTCTTCCTGTCTTGTCATTTTTTAAAGAGAATTTTTCTTTGGCCTCGACGGTTGAACAATGTTCATTAATAAAAGCACACGGAAGTTTTAAACATTTCGCTAATTTAGACCCATATTTTTTACATCGACTAGATTGATTAGTCTCATTCCCTTGCATATCTAGAGGATTCCCAATAATCAGCCCTTTAACTTTTCTCTCAAAACATATTTTACCGAATTCTTTTAGATCTTTTTCAAAGTTATTTCTAAAAATTGCAGGAAGATGTGTTATCGATATTCCAAGTGGATCACAACCTGCAATACCAATCCTTTTATCTCCAATATCAAGACTTAAAACTGAGCATGGTTTTGGTTGAATCATTTGTTTTTTTATTTTGGAAAGTTGAGGGGAATTCCGGTTGTTGTTGTAGATTTCCTACAAGATTAGTTAATAGCTCAGTCTCTATAGATCTTAATTTATATCCATGTTGTCTTTTCCAAACACTTCTTCCTAAAAGAACTCTCTCTTCTTTTATTTCCCAATTACTTTTATCTAAAATTTCACTCAACTTATTGTCTTCACTTGTCGTTTCTATATAATATTTGTTTTTACCATTCTTCATATTATTAATTCTTTGTGGAATAGATTTATTTAGCCTTTCATCCCATGCGACACCTCTTATTAACTCTAATGAATATCTGTATTGCGGGCAAACAGACGGTATTAAACCTGCGATAATATTATTTTCTTTTGATTTAATAACACCAGTTAATATATTTCTCTTTTCATAGATATCATGCCACTGCCTATCAAAAACCGACCTAAAGTTAATTGACTCCCTAGCTTGTTCAAGTCTCCATATCTCTTGGCTATTTTCTTCATTTAGTTTTTCCCAGGTAAAATTATCTTTATATTCTTTCTTTCTATATTTACCCCCCTCTTTCCTGTTCCAATACTTTATTATTCTTAGCGGTTGAAAACCAGATTGTCTTATAACTGATAAGTTCTGATTGTCATTTGTATTTATAGAAATTAAAAAACTTTGTGTATTAATTTTACTGGTATTAAGTACTTTTCTTAATAAATTTTGCAATAAATTATAACGACTATAGGATATTGATTCTCCTATAAAGTATGGCTCTGAAATTGACCAACAAGTGCCTCTACGATTAATTGGAGTCGCTAAAATATATGCAATTATATTATTTCTTTCAACTGCTACTAAACATGTTGAGTTTCGAGTAGGAATTAAATTAGTAAAACTAGACTCTAATGAAGAAAACCATTTTTTGCATAATAGAATTTGAAATATTCCAAGGTATTTAGAATTATCGTCAGCTCCAAGCATGGACAAATGTTTGAGCATAAGTGGCTCTATTATCAAATTTGAATGTAATGCTTCATCATTTTTCATTTGATTATTTTATTATATTTTCAACTGTGACGCGACTTATTAGTTAATTCATCTGATCTGATGAGTACTAATGGTGTTTGTTGGTTAGCGTTACCTGCTGGATTTGATGTTAGAGCTCTTTTGATTCTTTCATTATTATTAACATTATTTGTTGATAAAATTTTAACTCTACCTAGATCATTTACATCTACGACAGCTACATTTACTTTTAGGTATTTAGCGGCCTTCATACAAAAGATTTGAGTATCTTTAGGCCCTAAAACGATACTTTTATCATACGGTGGAGTCGTACCAGTAATGTCATCAATTAATCTTGCTTGTTCACCTGCTAAACGATAAAACATACCTCTAAAACCAATTAATTTAAACATTCCTCCCACAAACCATGCAATTATTACGCGTGTCGGACCAGAAATATTTATTAGGGTTTGCATTCCTGATGCAGTGGCTAAACTACTTGTAGGGTGGAATCCTTTGCAGATTAACCTTGAAATTAGATTTGCATTAACGTTTCTATAATCTATATATCTTCCTTGCATTATTGCTAAGGGGGACTCCCCAATTGTAAGAATATCTGTAGGCAAGTAATTTTTGGGTATGTAGGATTTTAATATTCCAATAGGGTCATCTAATGTACCAAGAAGATGTGTTTTAATTGGGTCTACTAAATTATCATTAGAATAATTTACCTTGGAGATATCTAACATATTAGGCAATGCAAAACCATCGAACCTTTTTATAGAACCGAATGGTCCATAATTGCCCCATTCAATATCTACCCACAAGCATTTAATCTTATCGATGACATTAGGATTGATTTCATATTCAATTTCAATTTCGACAAATGTCGACTTTTTCCCCTTTAAAATATATGCAGACCAATAGTCATTTTTTTGTTCTTCTTCTTCACCTGGGTGTAGTGTCTTGATTTTTGTATGGATCTTTATTATCTCATTTTTAGATATACCAATTAACTTAGGATTAACATTAAAAGAAGGAATCATAACTTCCATTCTTTTCTGTGAATTTCTAATTTCAACTAAAGTTATATATTTATGCTTAGAAGCTAATATGATTTTTTTAAATTTTTTAGGTCTAATAATTAATGGAGAAACTTTTCTCAAGCAATGACTTATTTCAATCAAAAAAAATGTGATTATTGTGAGAAATAAAGTGTTAAGGAACATTTTGTGATGATAATATTTGATAATTTAATTAGAAATCCTTTGTGATTTGATTACAATTTCAAGTGCCTCTAGGTCTTGTATATCCATCTTTAGAAGGCTCACTATTGTATTCGTTAAAGCTTTTAACTGTTAGATCAAAATCAGGTTTTTTTAGACCTGTTCCTTTTGTTATTGCATCATTGATTTCATCGAAACTCGCCTGCCCTTCTTTGTCTAGGAGAACATTACCTTTGCCGTCAATAACCACTGTCTGAGGTATCTTTCCATGCCAATAATAGCCAGGATCCTTAAAAGTTTTATGGTCTTCATTGTCTAATTCATCAATAGATAGAGGAATTAAATCAACAGATGAACTCCATAATAACTTAATACCTGAAACAACAGGTGCAAATTGTTTACTGGTAGCACTGTCGTCTAGATAGAAAACTAAAACACTTGTTCTTTCGTTCTTTAATGATTCTGATAATGTACTTGGTGGTGGGACCAATGATCCGTTACCAGCATAGATTGGGTATATATTTCCATCATAACTATCAGTATCCCTAGCCGAATATACAGGATTAACAAATAGAAAAAAAAGTATTAGTATTGAAGATAATATTCTTAACAAAATCATTTAAAATAATAATCTTTTAGATTCTAAAGTCTTAAGGCTAATCTAGCTATATTTATTAATAAATTAATTATCCTTTGGATAGGTTTTTCCCCATACCTTGAGCTATACCTCTACCAATCAAACCTATAGATCTTCCAACAACTTTTGTTAGAATTAGAACTATTAAATCCCCTAAGTATTGAATTATTGCTTGTACTTGTGGTGCTAACGCATCTCGTAATTCTACTATAAACGCTATTTGTCTTTGGGTCCAGTCTAATTTCTTTAATTCATCATCTCTTGTCTCAAGGATGATAATTTTTTCAATTTTGCTATTTTTGACTGTATAATATAATCTTTTACTTTCATACAATCTAACTGGCTTTTTGAATAGACTTTGAAGTTGATTATTTGTATTTATATGATTTCTTTTGCGTTCTAGTTCCCTTGTTGAAACTAAGTCTTTATTTAGAAAGTATTTACGTAATTCTGGCCACTCAGAACATGAAGATATAATCTCTCCACTAAGTATTTCAGCTGTTCTGAATATCCAATTTAGAATATATGTTTCTAATTGAATAATAGATCGAGGGTCTTCTATTGATAAATATTCTTCATCGATCAGAATCGGCTTATTATTTAATATTGGATCTATTATTAAAGCAATTGATGGTAATTCATCATCAAATATTCCAAAATCTGCATTATGTACTAAAAATTCTGAAATAGATACTTCAACGCCATTCTTTTGTAGACGATCGTATGAATCTATGCAATTGCGCAATGTATTAGTACGCAACTCAGGAGTAATTGATTGTAAAATCTCTTCAATTCCTTTTTCGCGATTATTTTTAGAATCAAATTTATTGATAATAATTGAAAATTCTTGCAGAAGAGTTTGCAAGAGATTTCTTCGTTTGCTTTTATTTAATGAATAAAGTGCCGCGAGCTCATCAGTAGAATTTATCAGGTCATCTTGAAGTCTATCCTTTACTCGTTTATAAATTACATTCCATAACTCATTAATTGAGTTGTTTTTTATCGTTATATCAGTACTGTATTTGCTAATAAGATTCATACTTTTATTTCTAGTATCTTTAATTGGAGACTCTATTAATACCTCTAGCGGTCCCCATAACCAGATAATTAGTCTTTTTGCTATTAATAGTTCTCTTCTTCTTCCTAGTAGTATGAAAAGGTAAAATGTATTTATTGATTTCTTGCCTATTACGTGATCTATCATGTGTAGATCTTTATTTATTTGCGATAAACCGCTAGTCAATAACCAATATCCAAAGCCATATGAATTAGGAATTGAGTCAGCATTGTAATTTGTTTCATTATTAATTTTAAATACTCTGCCGCCACCAAGTAAAATATTAATTGTATCTCTTAAAAGTTCAACAGTTGGATCTTGAATAATTCCTTCACTACCAAAAGTCATCAAATCGGCAGAGGATAATTTAATGCATTTTGGTATTACAATTAAAATAGGAGATTGATCCCATCTTTCTTTTAACTTAAGAATTTCAAGTTTGATTGAGTTTGAGAGTTCTACTTCTTCAAGGCAAAATAGAATAAGTTTAGGTAACCCATTTATATCTTTTTTGTCTAGGATTATTTCTAAATTATTATCATGTGATGTTAGTTGCAATGCTAATGACTCGCCCAGTAGTGATGGCGCTATCATTAAAATTTGTTTTGGTCTTTCTTCTATCAAGTTGAATTCTAGAACCTATCCCTTTTAAGATAACTTGATTTAAAAATACTTCCAGCCCTGTCCAATAAATCCACAAGACTAATCTTATTTCTAAATGTTAGGCAAGAAATTTATCTTTATCATTAAATGAATCTTGAATAAGAAGATTTTTTAGAGTTAATATCGCTTCTTCCAAATTTATTGAGCCGTCATATAGTGCTCTGCCTACGATGATTCCTTCAATACCTTTATTCTCGAAATCTGCTAGGGAAATTAAATCAGCTATTGAGCCTATGCCTCCTGAGGCGATTACTGGATTAACACTTATCTCAGCTATCTCCCTCAAGGCTTGAACATTAGGTCCTTTTAGAGTGCCATCAGTTGCAATGTCAGTTGATATGATTGCGGCTAATTCAAGATCGTTAAGTCGTTTAGCTAAGTCTAGAGAAGACATTTCGCTTTGTTTTAACCAGCCTCTAGTGGCTACCATTCCCTCTTTGGCATCAATCCCTACTGCAACTCTTTTTGGATATTCTTTAGATAGATCTCTAACTAACTTAGGTTTCTCTATCGCAATTGTCCCTAAAATAATTCTGTCTATTCCTATGCCTAATAATTCTTTAGCTCGATCAAAACTCCTAATTCCACCACCAAGTTGGATGGGGATTGTAATGGATTTCTTTATCTCTTTTATTGTGAGATCATTTATGGGTTCACCAGTCTTAGCACCATCAAGATCTACAAGATGTAGTCGTTTCGCTCCCTGGCTTTCCCAAGTCTGAGCTTGTTGTACAGGATCGCTATTGAACTTAGTAACTTCATTGTAATTTCCTTGATTTAAACGAACACACTTACCATTCAGTAGATCTATTGCAGGTATGATTTCCATCAAGAAAAAAATTATTACTATTCATCTAACATCATTTATGTAGCTCTGGGAGATTATCTATAGGCTTTAATATAATTTTTTTAATAAAGGATCTTGAAAGTTCTTTTTTACGGCGGAACAAGGTTTGTAGGAAAAGCTATTTTATCTAGCTTGCTATCAAAAGGACATGAGATATTTGTTTTTACACGAGGAAATTTACCAGTACCAAAAAATGTAACTCACCTAAAGGGAGACAGATTAAATGATGAGGATCTAAAACAACTATCTGATCACTCATTTGATCTTATTGTTGATAGCTCTGGGCGCAAGTTGGAAGATACTCAAAGACTTCTTAAATTTACAGGTCTTCCTAGGTTTAGATTTATCTACATAAGTTCTGCAGGAGTATATGACAACACACAATTATTTCCTGTTAGCGAAGATAGTCCAATTGATCCTGAAAGCCGTCATATAGGTAAAGCGAAAACAGAGTCTTGGCTCAAGACTCAAGATATTCCTTTTACAAGTTTTCGTCCGACATATATTTATGGCCCAAGCAACTACAACCCCATTGAGAAATGGTTTTTTGACCGTATAGTTAACGGCCGATCTATTCCAGTTCCTCTTGATGGTCAAACGATTACACAATTAGGACATGTCTCTGATTTGGCCGAGGCCATTTCTAAATCTCTTGAGACAGAAAAAGCGATTAATCAAATATATAATTGTTCAGGGAGTAAAGCAGTAACTTTTAAAGGTTTAATTGAAACAGCAATTTTAGCTACTGGTAATAAAGTTACTGATTTTAATTTACGTTCTTTTGATCCTTCAAAACTGGATCCTAAGGCACGAAAACTTTTCCCTTTAAGGTTGACTAATTTCTTTACGGACACTTCTAAAATAGAGAATGATTTATCTTGGGAGCCCAAATTCGATTTGTTAAATGGTTTGATCGATAGTTATAAAAATGATTATCTATTACTTAGTCATACGCAAGATGATTTTAGCTCTGATGAGCTTCTCTTTGATTGAAGATATATTTTATAGCTGAACTTAAAGAAAGTAATAATGCAATCCAGAATAATAAATAGCCTACTTTATTGATAATATAAATTGTATAACTAGGGCCCCAATCTTTTGGCCATAATAATAGAATTATACTTATAAACTGTAGACTTGTTTTATATTTTCCTTGAATTGAAGCAGGCCCTCCTGATGTCTTATCAGATCGCCAAACAGTTATTAATAATTCTCTAGATATTATTAGCCAGATTGACCATAATGGTACTAGATTTTCATGGACCAACCAAATCATTGGACCAAGTAAAAGGATCTTGTCTGCTAAAGGGTCTAATCTTGCACCAAAAACAGATGTATATTGATATTTCCGTGCAAAATAACCGTCAAGAAAATCAGTAAAAGCCCCTAATAAGATAAGAAAGATAAAAATATCATTCTTATCATTTTCTAGTAAAATGACAATTGGTAATCCAAGTAATATTCTAGAAAATGTTAGTCCATTTATAATCCTCGGCCAAGTAAAGAGTCTGTTTTTTTTGATGATTTTTTTATTCATTTATTTATTTTGAATCTTAGGGTTGAATTTTTTAAAAATCCTTAAGCATATCTTTAATAGGAATTATTATATTATAATAATGATACATAGAGCAAAATTATGACTACATTCCTAATCTTCATGTTTTTCTTATCATTGGGCGCAATGACATTAATTGTTAAAAAATTAGATCAAGAATAATTAAAAATTGTATTTAATAATTTTATTTATCTAATGGAACATTATTTTTATAACTTATTTCCTATATTTAGATAATATATCAAAAAGTCTTTTGTATAAATAGTTTTATTTCTATTCTTTACCAAGATGTTTTTTTTTGCTCATATTTATAGATTTATTATTTAATATAATTAGATTTATTTTACAAAAAATATATTTTATGAAAGATCATTTATCTATTAAACCTTTGTGCGATAGAGATGTTGATTTTGTTACTGAAATATCTAGAAAAGAAGGGTTTGCTCCAGGAGTTGGTGATTTAGGTATATATCAAAATACAGACAAACAGGGACTTTGGGTTGGTTGGTTGAATGATAATCCCATTGGCTGTATTGCTGGGGTTCGCTATAACGACAATTATGGATTTCTTGGTTTGTTTTTAGTTCTTGAGAAGTTTAGAGGTAGAGGTTTTGGCCTTCAGCTTTGGAAGAAGGCTTTAAGTCATCTAAGTGATTTGCCATGTGTTGGTTTAGAGGCAGCTCCAGAAAGAATTACTGATTACTCAAAATGGGGTTTTACCATTTCCTCTAAAACAACTAGATGGCAATTGCTGGGAGATGGAAAATTACTTGAGGGAAACACTATGTTTCCTGATTTAGATAATTTCAGCTTTGTTGAAGGCTCCTCAATACCTAAAAACTCCGTAGAAGAATTTGACGAAAAAAGAGAAACAACTTCTAGACCTCATTTTTTGTCAAATTGGCTGAATCATCCAGCTGGAAAGGTCATTGCGGTTATTGATAAAGAAAATAGATGTCATGGCTTTGGTCGAATAAGACCATGCCTTTTGCAAACAGGAGATGGATGGAGAATTGGTCCTTTAATGGCTGATACTCCTAATCTTTTAAAACTTTTATTGAAGAAATTAATTGATAGTCACCCTGGATTGATAATTATCGACGCTCCTGGCCTTAATAAGTCAGCTTCTGAGGTTTTTGAAAAACTGGGTTTCAAATCGGAATCTGAAACTTTCAGGATGTACAGAGGTTCTCAACCTCCTGTTTCTATGAAAGATGTATATGGTTTGGCTTGCTTGGAGTTGGGTTGAGATTTTCTTTTTTCATCTATTGGAATTTGATTTGCCTCTTTCTATTTGTTTCTCCTCATTCAATTGAGTTTCTAATTGATCAATAAGTCTAGTAACTAATAATTGAAACTCTGGTTGGCATCCTCTGAATGCAGCTTTATGTCTTATTGATTCGTTCCTTGTTCTGAGATCAGTAAGCATTAGCTGCAACGCATCAATTTTAGCGTTGGTGTTCATAGTTAATTTAAGTTTTATAGTCAGATACTAAACGTCTTGATTGCCTTACTCATATTTGTTTTGGGATTTTCTTCGCTACTAGTAATCTCAATGATTTGTTCGATCGAATCTTTTGTTTTCAAAGCTTCTATGCAGGCTTTTGCCAGAAGCCTTCTGGGAATTGATCCTTCTTCTTGAGTTTTTTCACCAGAAAACAAAATCCTTTGATTTCTTAAATTACTTTCATTCTCATTCAAACCACCAGGACGTATTACAGTCCAATCTAGACCACTTTTTTGTAGGGATTTCTCACCTAATCTTTTCCATATAAGTATGAGTCCAAATAAATTTAGAGGGTGTATCAATTTCCCTGCACAAAGTGAACTAACAAGAACAACCCTCTTTAACTTTAGTCTCTTGCAGCTTTCAACTTGTTTTTTGATATTTAAATAATCTACTTTTGCAGGACCTGTTAAATCGATAGATGGCCTGGCACCTGTAGCTATGACTAGGCTCTCACAACCTTGTAAAGCGTAATCAAGTGTGGTTCCGTTGATGTTAGATAATTCATACTTTTCACACCCTTTTAACGATTCAGGGATTTCAGATTTTGGCCTAACTATCAATCTCACCTCATATCCAGATGATATTGCTTCTTCTGCTACTCGATAACCGGTTTTCCCCGAAGCTCCAGTTATTGCTAATTTCATTAGAATAAATATATTTCTATGTTTCTAGCAAGAAATAGTCCTTTTTGTTGAGATAGTAAAATTAATAGACTATTATCAAGCCTTCGAACAAATAATTGGTTTTTTTCTATTAGGATAAAGTTCTCTGCATAATTCACAAATTTTCCCGTTACATCCTCTTGCTGAGCAATACTCCCTTCCATAAAAAATAATTTGTAGATGTAATTTATTCCAAAGATTTTTTGGAAATAATCTTTTTAGATCATTTTCTGTTTGTATAACATTTTTACCTGAAGTTAAGCCCCATCGCTGCGATAATCTATGTATATGAGTATCTACAGGAAATGATGGGACATCAAATACCTGAGACATAACAACACTTGCCGTCTTGTGACCAACGCCTGGAAGTGATTCAAGTTCCTGAAATGAATTTGGAACTATATTATTGAATTTTTCATGAATGATCTTTGATAGTTTATATATATTTTTAGCCTTTGTATTTGAAAGTCCTAGTTGTTTTATATAACTATAAATATTCTCTTTACCTAATTTATACATTTTATCAGCGGATGGAGCAACCTTGAAAAGTTCTTTTGTTAATTCATTGACTTTTTTGTCCGTTGATTGTGCACTTAATACAACTGCTACTAGCAGCGTGAATGCATTTTTATGATCTAAAGGTATGGGTGTTTCCGGATAAATTTCCTCAAGTCTCTTAATTATAATTTTTACCCTTTCATTCTTTTTCATTGCAGTATTAAAATCTTTGTATTGAGTTAACTAATTAAAACTCTTTAAATTGGAGTCAGTGGCTTTCATAAAAACTGCCGAGTATCATTTGATACTTTTGTCTGTGATTTTTGCTCATGCTATTTTTCATTTGTGGTTAGTTTGTTTTTATTGGAATTAAGTGAATAGAATAAACAAAAATAGTTTTGGTGAATACTGAATTAGAAGTCTGCAATTTATGGCATGAGTTTAAACCTAATCAAAATAATAATTGGGTTCTCAAAGATATCAATTTTTCTCTAAGACCAGGAGAGTTAGTTGGTCTACTCGGTCCTTCTGGTTGTGGCAAGACAACCTTACTCAGATTAATAGCAGGTTTTGATAAGCCAAAACGTGGATTAATAAAAAGAAATGGGCAAATAATTTCAGATAATCATTTTATTCTCTCTCCTGAGCGAAGACAAATAGGGATGGTTTTTCAAGACTATGCTCTTTTCCCTCATTTAAATGTTTGGGATAATGTTTGCTTTGGCATAAACAAAAAGGAACAATCTATAAAAAGAGCAATCTGGCTATTGAATCTACTGGATATTTATGAGTTTAAAAATAGATATCCTCATGAACTTTCAGGTGGACAGAGTCAAAGAGTTGCACTGGCTAGAGCCTTAGCCCCAGGTACTTCCTTGGTTTTACTAGATGAACCATTTTGTTCTTTAGATGTTGAAGTGAGGTCTAGATTGAGATCGAAGCTATCTTCTGTTTTGAAATCCTGCTCTGCATCAGCAATTTTAGTAACTCACGATCCTCATGAAGCATTAGCTATTTGTGATCGAGTGGCTGTTTTAAGAAGAGGTGAAATTCAACAATACTCAACCCCTTTTGAGATGGTTTCAAGCCCATCAAATGATTTTATTTGTCAATTTGTATTGCAAAAAAATATTCTTCCTATTCGATATATTAATGATTCCTATTCTACATTTATTGGCCAATTGAATTTTTTTGCCGAAACATCTATCTCAACGAAATCAGTTTGTATATTTGATAAAAATGCTATTAGTATTCATGCCGGAAAAAATGAATCTTTTACTGTCATATCTAGGGAATATCGTATCAATCATTATGTCTATACTGTTGTTAGAGATGGCATAGAATTAAGATCAGAGATGAGCTTGGATACACATTTATCGATTGGAGATAAATGCAAAGTTTCAACAATTAAAGAAAAAAAATTTCTAGTTCTACCAGAAAATATTAAATCTAATTTTTAAATAGTTTAAATGCATAATAAAACTATGTTCAAACTTTCAGACGCAATTGAGATTCATTATCAAATAAATAAATTTTAATTTTTTATTTTAGCGACAACAAAATGATACAAAAAGGGTTATCATTTAAATGAACAAAAATTAGTTTTTGCGTTCTCTGACCTAGGTTTTTATCATGCAATCAGCCACATCCAATTCAATAGGTCTTAACATTGGTCCTTCAGGTCGTGCCATTGCACAACCGATGGATGTTGATCTTCTCGATGCTCTTTATCAACATACATCGCTTGAAAGGGTTTCAAGTGCGCAATATCTAGCTATGTCACTTTGGTTTCTAGAAAGAGAACTGAGGGGTTTTTCTGCGTTTTTCAAAAATGAGTCTTTATCTGAGCAAGAGCATGGATTTAACTTCGCTAAATATATGATCGCTCGAGGTCAGACTGTTGAACTTGAAGAAGTAACTAAACCAATTCAAGAATGGAATACCGTTCAGGAGCTAGTTACTTTGTCTTTCCAAATGGAGGCTGACGTAACAACTTCTGTTCAACAACTTTATACTTTGGCTGAGAGAACAAATGATACACGCACTACCGTATTCCTTGACCCGGTTATAGACGAGCAAATTAAATCAGAAGATGAAATGGCTTATCTGCTTGGTAAAGTTAAATTTGCCAATAATGATCCTTCGGCATTGTTCATTATTGATAATGAATTAAATATAAATTAAATATTTCTTTTTTATATGAATTAAATTTGTTGAAAAGAATTAGCCCTTTTAGTTATTTCTAATAGAAACTCATAAGATAAATCCTTAGAATTTTCATTAAACATTTTTTTAGATATAGTTAATATTTTTAATCGTTTTTTATTTAGATTGTCAAGTTCTAACCTTAATCTTTTTGACAAGGTTTTATTATGACAAGTCTTTAGTGAGAAATTAATATTTTTTGTTCTAATCTTTATATACTCTATCTCTTTGCAGAGTGATAAAACAATAGATTCGGAATATGAATATAGATATTTATTCATTTTCTTACGCTGTTAATGGAGAGGATTCAATAAACTCAGGTGAAAGGCTGACAGTTGGGTCGCCTGATGGTGCTTTTAGTAAATCTGCTGTTCTAAGCCTTGAAATTAAACGGGTAGAAGTAACCCTTGTTGATCCAATTAACTCTCCAATTCTGTCATGAGTAAGTCTGAATGGTAATTGGCACCAATCACCGCATCTTCTTCCAAGTCGGTTAACTAGTAACGCAAATAAAGCTTGAAGCCTTTGTTCAGCATTACCCAAATGTCTAATCCTAAGAAGCTGAAGAGTCCACTCGTTAACAGCGTCGTATCCAGCAGCTTCTGATGATGTCTCAGCATCACTTACAAAGCAAAGAGGGGTCAATGCTTCTACACATACACCTTCACTGCAAAGTCGTTCTGTTCTTAATTGATCGCCTGACTGTAAAAAAGCCAATGTCATCCCCTCTGTCTCTTCACAAGGGCAATAAACACGAGCAATACCATCCAAAACTTCCAGACAAGTATCTGCTCTTCTTGATGCAGGATCAATAAGCACTGATTGCCCCGTTGCCATCCGAACCGCGGATGAAGGGGGCTCTGCGTAGTTTCTAAAGCTCATTTAAAGCTAAGGAACTTAATGGATTTCTAATTTACACATAATTCAGAGCCTTTTGCAACCGATTCTCAATAGCAACAAGCTCTTGAGACTTTTTATTGGTTTACGTATAAAAAATCACATCAAGTTGCAATATTTTTTATGGGTTTAAGTTGTTAGAGTTTGTCAATAGTGACATTTGTACGGACAGATTTGTATTTATTTCTTCCAAACTGTCGCATAAAAAAAAGGCCCGCTTGCGGGCCTTTTTTTTTATTCACTAATGAAATTAAACTAATAATCAGCCGTTAGTGATTTTTGCGTTTTCCATATTGTCGAACGCTTTACCTACGCGTCTGAAGTCAAATCCCATAGCTCTCAATGCATGCCAGAGATGTCCCTGAATGAAGAAGAAGCCAAGATAGAAGTGAACATTTGCTAACCAAGCCCTAGCTGTATGAGCGCCAGTCGCAAGTGATGTGTCAGTGTCAACAAAATAAGGAGCGAAATCAAACTTCAGTTGAAGTACATCTCCAAAAAATTCTGTTGAATAAACGGTTGTGTTTGTTGAACTCCAGAAAGCAGCAACAAGTGCACAGTAGCCAACACCAGCTAATGAGTATGAAAGAACAGCTTCTGCCGAAAGAAGTCCTTTACCTTTGAATTCTGTGTACTCACCGAATTGCTTAGTAATGATGTGGAATGCACCACCAATTATTTGGAAAAATGCAAGGAAAGCGTGACCGCCCATAACATCTTCCAAACTAGTGATTTGAAGGAAATCAGCTTGGTGATTCCAAATCATTCCTAAATCTAGGTTGTAAGAAACTGTACGAGTAGCTCCTAAAGCAGTATCCCAAATACCATGATATTGAGCCCATTCAACGAATTGAATGTTTGCCAAACCTAGGAAAATAAGGTGGTGACCAAGAATAAATGTAAGTTTGTCTGGATCATCCCACTCAAAGTCAAACTTTTTAGGACGACTCCCTTCAGGATAGTTTCCTAAATCACCGTCATATCTTGTTGAGTGAAGAATTCCACCCGCACCAAGAACACCAGAGAAAATTAGGTGAAGTACTGCAATAACTGTGCAACCGTAAGGCTCAGTTATTACACCGTTTTCGATTCCACCTATTCCAAGTTGTGCAAGGTGAGGCAAGCAGATCAAGTTTTGATTACCCATCGCAACGGATGAGTCATAACGAGCTAGCTCAAATAAAGTGAACGCACCTGCCCAGAACATCATCAAACCAGCATGGGCAGCATGCGCAGCGATGAATTTTCCGGAGCGATTGGCCGTCCCTGAATTACCCGCGTACCAGTCATAGGTAACGCTAGGATTCCCGTAGGTCTGCACGAGAAATAAACAAAGAACAGTAAGAGGATATATTTATAGGTCTGTAAGTTCCATATCCCTTCACATTGCTTATTGAAATTGTAGGTTTTGTACATATTTCAAGAACATCTGCTACTAAATATGATCTACGTGTTAAGGGACGATTTGATCCTTAAAGTCCTTAGGGTCACTATGAAATTTACCTGTTGAAAATGATAAAGCTCATGATTCGTCATCTAACTTTGTTATTTTGAAAACAAAGCTATATGTTTATGAATTATAAAATTTTAATTAAAGAGTTTCTTGGAAAAGAGAAAATTTTTCTCGAAAAAGGAAAAAGCTTAATTGTTTTGCTTGGCTCTTTTGCTGATTTTGATAGTTTTGAGTATTGTCAGCAACTATCAACTCAATCAAAGACGTTGGCTAAGCACTCAATTAATTTGATATTGATTGGCATTGGGAGTGAAAAGTCAAAAGAATCTTTTTGTAAGTTCAATAAGATTGATATTAAAAAGGTTTTTGCAGTTAAGAATGCTGATCTTCACAAAAAACTTAATCTGAATTCCGGGTTTGTCTCCCCAATGCCAGCAATTATTAATTTATTGATTATGTGCACGGGTATAAATTCCAGAGGTACTATAAAGGAGGTTTTAAGAGGTTATTTTGGGGACGAAGACGCAGAGAGTTTATTCGCCTTTGATGAGGATATAAATTTGGGACCCTTCTCATTTTTTAAAGGAAATATGTTCAATATTTTTTCAAAAAAACAAAATTTACGCCCTTTTGAGCTTGCCACTAGGAGACTTATGAATATGATTGAGATTCTTTCTAATTGGAATATTTATGTTCCTAATTCTGCATTCCTAACGCAAAGAGGAGCAACAATACTATTAAATGAAAATGATGAGGTACTATATGAATTTTTTTCTGAAAGTCTTTTAGGATATTCAAATAAAATGAGTGCACCATTATCATTCATAGATGATATTTTAAATTAATTTAATTATAATGAGTTCAAATACATGTTTAGTTTGTGGAAGCTCTAATCTAAGAGCTGATCGTGCATTATCTGGAAGATTGGTATGCAATTCTTGTGGAAGCCCTTTCGGTGTTCGTAGACGAGGAAATAGGAAAAAAAGAATTTACAATAAGGTTTCATTAGATAATAAATATTTTCTGATTCTGTGTATATTAATAATTGCCTTTATTATTGTGGTTATTTAGTTTTGTGTGGGACCATTCTCCAGTATCCTTTTTGTTCTATCACTTTAATTTTTATGTTAAAAAGATCACTAAGTATTCTTGAATTAATTAATTCATAAGGGCTTCCATCATTTATTATTCTGCCTTCTTTTATTAAAATAACTCTATTAGTCTCAGGCAAAATTGATTCTAGATTATGTGTGACATAAAGTATATTTACTGATTGGTTGATTAATTTTGATAGGTTTTGATTAAAGATAAAATTAGATTTTATATCTAAGTTGCAAAAAGGCTCATCTAGTACTAGTAATTTCGGTTCATAAACAAGGGCCCTTGCAAGTAAGCCTCTCCTTTTTTGACCATCAGATAATGATTGAAACTCTTCATATATAATATTACTTAGTCCCCATTCAGATATAAGATTATTAATTTTTATTTTTTCTATTTCTGAAAGTAATTTACTATATCTCGAATTAAATGTACCTGAAAATCCTGAAATAATTAAATCATATAAATTTACTTTAGTACTAACTCTTTGCTCCATTTCTTTAAAAAGGAATCCAATCTTTCTTCTTAAATCCCAAATATTTATGTTTTCTTTATTAAACAATTTGAATGAGCTATGACTTGAAGTGATTGGATAAATTGATCTATTTAAAAGCTTTAAAAAAGTAGATTTGCCTGATCCATTTGGTCCTAATATCAATATATTCTCTCCGTAATTTAGATTTATATTAATATTTGAAAGTATTTTTTTTTGATCAATACATACATTTATATTTTTTAGACTAGCCCAGCTTGTTAAATCTTTTTTTGATTGAGTGGTCATTTATATACTTACTCAAATTTTTATTCTATTTAAATTATATTAATAGCAAAATAAAACTTATGGGAAATAACAATCTCGTTAAAAGTTTGATAATTATCTTTCGATTATTTTTTATTGCCATATTAGGGTTCTCTGGAGGATATTGCATTCCTCTATCTTCATGAACTGAGTTTGTTAATGAATTAGTTGGATGTATGTCCCATGGCTTCTCTTTGTTTAATGCATTTTGCAGCCAATCCCAGTAATATTGAACCATCTTATCTTCACCTAATAGTTTTACATTATCTTTTTGTATGTATCCCATCTGATCATTAAATGTCTGGGTTTTTAATACTAAATAATCTTCTGTAAATATCTTATAAAATGTTCTTCTTTGTAGATGGCTAAATACAACTAGGTTAGTGAATAGTTTGCTTTTTAGGAATTTTCTATAATGCCTAACTATAACTCTTGCTTTATTATTTCCTATTGGAATATGATCAAGAACTTGAATATACCTTGTACTTTCAGGTGAACCTTTATATATAAAAATCCTGCCAGGAGGTACAAATTTTATCCTGATAAACTCTTCTTGACCATTTGTTTTATAGGAATAGATGCTTTCTATTTGCCTATTATCTCTTTTTATTTTCTGATTGAAACTTGTAATAGTTTCTCTATTTACATTCTTGTCTGGGATAGTATCTCCGTGCATCCAGAAGACATGTAATATATCTAGATGATTCTCAATAATTCTTGCCCAATCTGCTTTGAAATCTACATAAACTTCTTCATATTCATATTCTAAAGATGGAAAACCATAAGAATCAGGAAGAAGGCTATTAATTGAAGACTTTATTTCAAAATCTTCAATATTTGCAAGAGATGTACCAGTATAATAAATATATATATACCCTTCTTTCTCTACACATGGATATTGAAAAAGCTTTATGCTTTTTGCGTAGTTATCGTAATTGGAATCAATTATATGCTGACAAGTTATTCTATCTAAATTTGTGCAACTACCTTGAGATGAGAACCTAGCACCATGATAAGGACAAACTAATTGTCCGTTTATAACTTCACCACCTAAAAAAGATGCTCCTCTATGAGGGCATACATCTTTAACACATCTAACAATACCTTCTCTATCACGATACAAAACAAGAGGCTCATTATAAATCGTGAAGTGATTTAATTTACCCTCTTTTACTGATTCACTGCTCGATACCGAATACCAACCCAAAAGTCCATTAGTTAATTGATTGCTAGGCTTAGGAGCAATATTCTCAAGTTCTTTTACATTTTCATTCTCATTAAAATTAGATCTAATGAGATTATTAGTCTCATATTCAAATGATTTATTATCTTTTCCTTTTTCTTCTTTCATAACTGAGCAGTCTTTTAATGAGATAAAAATTGCCTCATTAAAAGATTATTCTCCCTGTATGTTTAAAGACTCAAAAAAAATAGCACCTAATGCCTTCGAGTATCGATTATATTTACATAAAAAAACTTCAACGTTTTTTCCCCGCTGATGTCAATTCGTTTCAGTCATTATTGTCATCAAGAAATCTCTTGATTAAAGGGTTTTGGGAGAGACCTCTATGCTAGATACAAACTCTGACGCTTCTTCAATATCATTGCAGAATTTACAAGTCCCGAGGTAGCAGCCCAGGTATCTCATGAACGAAGTTTTTCCACCTGAAAGTTGATATTTGTGAATAGTACCTCCCTGAGGGGTGGCTTTTACTAACTGAGGTAAAGGAGCCATTAACGAACTTATTTTTATACAATTTGCTTTTGATATTGTCTTATAGCAATAGGTAAAACTACCAAAAAGAAGAGGAGGGCAAATTCTTTATATTTATTTTATTTTCCGGATGCCGCCCAGCTGAACTAATCCGCATATCCATCATCGTCTTCAGCATTGATAATTCTAGGTGTGTTTTTCATATGTTCATCCCATGGATGAACATATGATTCTTTATCAGAGTAGACCTCACTTTTTAACTCTTCTATCAAAGTTTCAAATTGTTGAATGATTCTTTTTAGATTGTCTTTTTTCATTTATATAGTTTGTGATTAAATAGATTTCTTTGTCATTATAATAAGTCAAGTCTATTATTTTTACTTTTTAATTTTATTCAAATTATTAAACAGCAAAAATAATTGGTTTATGAAGATAATTATATATCTTGAGTCAAAGTGAATTGTGCTTTTAAATAATTGTGTTGCAAAACATTTAACCTTAGAATTAGATTTTCACAAAAAATAAAAATATAGCATCTGATTCATATAGGTTTGAATCAGATGCTAGTCTGTGAATTATAATTAATTAGAAAATCCTTTCCATTTTAAGCTTAGGTCGAATGAAATTTTTTTATAAATTATATCCATAGGGTATTATGAGGGTTCTTTTGACTGGTGGTTCAGGATTCATAGGCTCTCATATAGCATTGTTGTTGCTGGAAAGAGGTATTGATGTTGTAATATTAGATTCTTTTACTAATAGTTCCCCTAATGTTATTAATCGAATTAATACTTATCTAGATAATAAGTATTTAAAATACAAATTAGAAATTATTAATGGTGATATAAGAGATAAGAAAACCTTAGATAAAATTTTTTTTGATTCTATCAAAGCACATAAATCTATAGATATCGTTATTCATCTAGCTGGCTTAAAATCTGTTTCTGAATCTGTAGTTAATCCTCTTCTTTATTGGGATGTGAATGTGCTCGGTACTCTTAATCTTTTACTTTCAATGAAAGAGTATGAATGTTTTTCCTTGGTTTTTAGTAGTAGTGCCACTATTTATGGCCTAAGTGATTTAGTTCCTATGGCAGAAGATCATAATATTTCACCTATAAACCCCTATGGCAAAACTAAAGTAGCAATTGAAAGTATGTTTTATGATTTGTGTAATTCTAATATAAACTTATGGAAAATATGTTCTTTACGTTATTTTAATCCTGTTGGAGCTCATCCATCTGGCTTAATTGGAGAAGATCCTATTGGTATTCCAAACAATTTATTTCCTTTCTTAACACAAGTCGCAATTGGTAGACAGAAGACTTTAAAGATTTTTGGAGATGATTGGGATACAGAAGATGGCTCAGGTATTCGTGATTATATTCATATTATTGACTTAGCTGAGGGCCATTTAGCCTCTATTGATTATCTTAACTCTATAGATTCATGTTTAGAGTTTATTAACTTAGGTTCCGGTAAGGGATATTCTGTCTTTCAAATTATTAACCAATTTGAGTCATCTACGGGTTGTCAAATACCTTTCTCAATTGAAAGTAGAAGAGATGGTGATGTCGCTAAATGTTATGCAGATATTTCAAAAGCAAAGACATTATTAGGCTGGTCTCCCAAGAGATCGCTAGAGGAGATTTGCTTAGATGGATGGAATTGGCAAATGAAAAATCCCAATGGCTATAGCTAAATCTTGTGATTGTTTTTATTCAACTAATGACTCTCTTCTTTTATAATCAGCGCCTACTCTCAAAAGTTTAATCAAATATTTTCTTTGAACGTTTTCTGGTATGGGCGATTAGTGCTCTCTTGGAATTTGGTGACGGGGGAAAGATTTGAACTTGCGACCTTCGGGTTACCAGTCCGACGTAGAAAAATGAAATCCCTTTGCCTATCTAAAGTTTGTAGCTTTTAACCTATTCCTGGGTAGAAATTGGGTATTTTGAAAAATCCGATCAATCTATAGCTGGGATTTCCCTTCTTCTACTCTTTATTTAGGTCACTTCCTTAAATATAAAAAAATGTATTAAAAAAGCCCTTGAGGGCTTGGTTTTAATTGGTGGCGGGGGCAAGATTTGAACTTGCGACCTTCGGGTTATGAGCCCGACGAGCTACCAGACTGCTCTACCCCGCGGAGACTACCATTATATAAAATTATTATACTTCTTTCCTTTTGGTTTTTGCGATACCCAGTTTCTCTATTAATGCCATTATCTCTTTTACCTTTGGCTTCTCGATCCCAAGCATCTCCAAGTCTTTAATTGAAATTGATTTATTAATTTTAATATGTTCTATAATTTTTCTTGTTTTATTAGTGGTTATAATTTCAATTATGGATGAATGTATCGGATATAGTAGGAATTCAGCATTAATTGAATCATTATCTACAAAAAGTTTTTCTTCATTATAAGCTTCAGTTGAATATTCTTTAAACATGTAGTCAATAGAAGGATGAAAATATCCGAATTTATCTTTCCCCTCATAACTTTCCCTTATCTCTTTTAAGTCAGACCAAAGGTCACGATATTGTTTGCTTACAACTTTCCAATTAAATAATTTATTCCATCTTTGTTTACTTTTAGATCCCATATTCTCTCTAATCTCAGTGTTGTTTATCAGATGACTTAATTTGCTAATCAATGCATTTTCATCCAAAACTGTTTTCATTGATTTTAGCCCAATCATATAATCAAAGTTTATTTTATCGATTTTATAATCAATATCTACATTGTCTAATCCTTTATCAGAGTTGAAAGCAAATTTAGTGGGTATTAGATAGCCCGTTTCGTTATCTTTGACTAAGTCTTTATATCCATTCCAGTCACTAACAATTGTTGGAAGTTCGGCAGCCATCGCCTCAATAACTGTTAGGCCAAATGTTTCTTGAATATTATCTGATAAGGAGATAAATATATTGGCAGCATTAAGAGAATCAATCTTTGCCTGTTCTGATGCTTGATTAATGCCACCAACTCTTTTAACTGTTAGATTTTTAAATGAAACTATAATGTTATTGTAATACTCCTCAGTTAGTTTGTTTGCAAAAGTACCACACTCTAGCAAAATAATTTCTTTATTCTTTTGGTTAGTATTTATCTTTGACAATGCTTTATAGAGCGTTAGTGGATGTGACTTTGCGTGAAATGATAGACGCCCTAAATATAAAATAACTATTGCTTCTTCAGAAATACCTAGTTTCTTTCTTGACTTTAACCTTTTTTCTTTTCTAGTTAAAGACTTATTGTTAGTTATATCATTTACGGCAAGTGGTATTGTGTATAACTGAGGTAGTTTTTGCTTGCTAATATTTATATTGTATTTTCTTTCGAATGATTCATGATAGAAATCTATCGTTCTTTTTACTACTTCTTTACCTGATGTTGAAGTGCATACTAATGCATCCCAGGATTCTAGTCCTCCAAAGATATAATCTTTAAATCCATCTATTACTGAGCTTGAACAAAGTGTGTGAATTATACCTGTGATTGAGAATCTGTTGGGTCTGAAATTTGCTCTTAGTGCCGACCATTTCTCAATGCATGGGTCAGGTATATGTATATTCTCTATTTCATGAAGATTTGATTTCTCTATACCAGTAAGTATATTTAATGAACTCTTATTAGGAAGATAGGGTAATAGTATTGTCTCTAAGTATTTTTTTTCATTATCTGACTTAACTATAATATTCAATTCTTCACCTTGATTTAAATTTTTAAGTATGCCTAAAGCAAATTCTTTTCCAGCTACTCTCCTTCCCATTAATTGAAACTTTTCTGTATTAATTGCGTCTCCTGGCAAGTATAATGTTGCTGGATATTTATTTAAGTTAGTAATACTATAAGCCATTCAATTGAATATAATAAATTATCCAATTAATGAATTTTTGGTGGCGGGGGGAAGATTTGAACTTCCGACCTTCGGGTTATGAGCCCGACGAGCTACCAGACTGCTCTACCCCGCGAAGCTCTAAAAGCATACATCTTTGTGTGACGTAAAATACTAGTTTGTTTGGGTTAAGGGATCTTTAACTCTCCTTCAACTTCTAAATAGATGCCTGGTCTTTTCTGGAGGACGATTTCATCTAGTTCCTCTAATGCAGATGGAGTAATCCATTCAAGTTGTCGCAAAAGATGTATTGCTACAGCATGCTTTGCTCTTTTGGATCCATCTTCTACCTTTATTGAGAGTCCAAGT
>QCEW01000016.1 GCA_003280445.1 Prochlorococcus sp. AG-363-A03
TTGCCTTAAGCCAATAGGGTCTGCTACCACTGATTTCCTATCTGATTCACGAAAAACGGGTGAAATCCACGCTAGGGTTGAATTTGGCTTAGGAGAAGGCATATTAATAAGTTGTCAAAGTGATAATAAATCAATAGAAACAAGAACTATTGGCCCCTTTCCATTAGATTTCTTTGATTGAAAATATAACTTAGCAAAAAAAAAATAAGATTAATATTACAAATAAAGAAATAATAGATTTAAAAATAATTCAAAAAATAGAAAGATGCGAAAAGAGATGCTATCTTAACAAATATAAAATAAACTAAATTCAATACTTTACTAAAATAATTTATTGATAAACGTTTAATCAATGCTTTACCATCATAAACCTAATAGCGAAGATTTAAGACATTCTACTTTTCAAATCAATGGATAAAGAAAGAGCCAAGTTTTATCAATCTGGTGATGGATCCTATTTTTACTCAGCCGATGATGCATCCAAGTGGGATCTTTTAGATAGAATTGGCCAGCTCAACCTTCTTCATGTCTTAAAAAAAGAATGGGAGCCTGAAGAATCAAGTCAAAGTAAATTAAGAAAAGTACTTCAAGAAATAAATATTGATGAATTTGAAGATTTTATGGCAGATATCCTTGGAATATGCGAATCTTTCGAGGAAATGGTTTATGAGTTTGAAGGCAATATAAATCTAAGTCCAGAATATCTAGAGAGAGTTTATCCAGAAGAAAAAGAGAGTTTAGAAAAATTAAAAAATCAGATAAAAGAACACAAAGAATGGAAGGAAAAACATCAAGCATCATATTCTTTTCTCACTAGAAAGCTTCTAGAGAAGAATGAAACAGACAATAACGAAAATAATTTATAACTTACCGAGAATATAGTCTTTAATTATATTAAGACTTATCATGTAAAATTATTTGATCTCATCTAAAATTAAATTTACGTAACTGGATTTTTAAATTTCACACAATTATTTTTATTATTTGATTTATGATCTGATCTGATTTTGATAAAAGTAGTCTTGGAATCGCTAATGAGGACTATAGCTTTTATATTTTATAATCTATTTTTAATAGTGATTTACAGAAAAAAGATTACTTTCTATTTTTTGATTAATAGAAAAAACTATTAAAAGAAGATGAGTATAGTGTAGGAAAATATTTAGTAGGAAGGTCAATAAACTATAAAGATATTTAAGACAGGAGAAATAGGAATTATTAAATGAAATTTAAAAACAATAACTCATTAAAAAATACAAAAAATGGAAATATGAGTTTAGGAATAAAAATATCTTTAAACTGCCCAAATCACAACAAAAGCTTGATCACCTGAACTAAAAATTCAAATAAAGTGATTTTACCTACACAACTTCCAAAAAAATCCATTATAGTCTTAACAATTATTTACATATTAATTCACCTCAAATCATCCTATTCCTCTTGCCAGCTTCAATCTATATAAGCTAGTAACAGAGGTAATCAATGCTTTATTAAGCAAATTCACTTACAAATGGGATTTGCTTGAGTCGGGATCAATCAAATCATCTCAAAGCACAAAATTTACATAAAACAAATGACTTCTACCAATCCTAAATCAACAAATTTAATAAATAGAGAAGACGTAAATGAAATGATTGAGAACGCTATAAGAAGGCATAATAGAAGGTCTACTATAATTTCAGCAATACTTGGATGGATACTTATTGGTGGTTATTCATTCGGTTTATTTCATGTGGTTCAAAATATTTAAGGTTCAAGCTTTAAATTAAAAACGTAGCTATTTTAGATTTTAACAAATTAAGCCTGTGTTTCAATAAAAAGAATATTCATTTTAGTGCTTGCTAATTGAGAATAATATTTTATAAAAATAAAAAACTTGAATTTAAATAAATTTAATATAATAGATATAATTAATCTAAAACATTAAGCTGGGTGGCTCCATTTATCTTGATAAGGAAGTTGATAATCTTCTTTATTCATTGGAATCCAGCTCCAATCTGAACATATAGATATTTGATAACCAATCACATAAAGAGCTAGCATTGCATTGAATAAATTTATATGACTGATAGGAGTATCCATTTTTTTAAAAAATTCTTGGTTAATCTTAGCTAAATTAATAGCTGAAAAGAGCTTCCAATCTATAAAGTGACCATTAACATATATAATATGATCAAAAAGAATAAGTTTTCATATAGTAAAACTTATTCTTTTTGTATGACGTAATAAATTTCAATATCAAAATTATAATTTTAATAATCTTATGTTTACTGATTTTTTATTATGGGAACTGTAGGATGGTCAGAAGGATCATCATTTAATATGGGTGCACATACTTGGCGACAAGATTTTCCCTGCTCATTTTCAATACACACTTCTAGACATTCAAAATATCTATCCTGAGCAGATTTCATATTTGTAAATTGATTAGTAACTAAACATACTATTGAACGATTATATTTATGGATAAATTAACAAAACTTTTTTAGGTAAATGCACTTATAAACGGTCTTTAAAATGAAATAGTATCTCTGAATAATTTTTTGTGCGTCACATGCTAATACACATTCTGTTAATTCCTTGTTAGCAAGATGGTCTAAAATCCTAGTCATATCGATTGAGGAGAGTTCAACACCTGAACACCATTTAAGGGTATTTTTTCTTTGAATAAACTTGGTCATGGCTCACCAGTAAAGAAAAGGTACAACAAATAGCGTGGTTTTATACTTTTTTATTTTTTATTTAGATTGTTTTTATTCTTGCAAGAATTAGTAAGTATAAATTACATGAATAATTAATATCTCATTAGTGTTGCCTTCGCTCGTATTAATGCGCAAATTATCTCTAGGTAAAAAAAAATTGGAAGGAATGAAATTTTTGACCTCAAGCAGTAAAATAAGAATATAGATTATAGAACTATTAGTAAAAAATATTAATTATAATCGAAATAAAATATAAATTTTCACTTGGTTAAGATAAGCTTAACCTCTCAAGGTCGGGAATATTAACATTATTCTTTGGAGTTTGTTTTTTTAAGTCTTTTAAAAAAAACTTCGAAAATTGTTGGGTCTTTTGTTTTTTCATTAGTAAAAAACGAAATAAAATATTGTGAAAATTATTTCTGATTAATATAGCGAAAAGAAAAAGGCAATGTGAGTGAAAACCGAACAAACTAATTTTGAGGCCTTGCACCATTATCAATTTTAATTTTTATAAAATAAATTATTAATAAATAAGTACAGATATACATAGAAATGAAAATTTAAATTAAATAAATAATTTAAATATTAAAATTTTCTTTATCTATTTTGTTTATTAGTATTTAAAATTTCATGAAAATAGTAACTTGCTTGCTTTAAATTTTCTAATTAGTCGATCTAGTCCAATTCTTTGCAACCTTAGATTTTTTTTCTCCTTTTAATATAAATAGCATTAGCAACGGAGCAATTCCCATTAATGGGACAACAAGGTTCATCGCATAGTTATGAGTTTCTTCCATTTCTAAAATATAAGTATTTAATTATTCTATTTAGATTTTGGCATGTGTTAATGCGTAAAAATTCTCATTTATATTTATAATTTGTTTAAGCTTAAAAGTTTAAAAACTCAGGAGTGCAGAGGACAGATTTCTTCACTCAATTCTGATTTATGGTAGATAGTATAAAGGAATAAAATTTCCATGAAATACAAATGAGATATAGTTCTCTGAATATTGATTATTTATCTCCAACAGGGTTAATTGGTTTTTGGGTACTATTCATAGGCTTGATTTTCACAGGCCTTATGTTCTATTTTGTCTTTTTTAGGCTTAATGATAATGATGATTCATACAAGGATCAGAAAAGAAAAAAACTACAAAAAGAAAATCAAAAACAAAAAATAGCAAGACTTTATCCAAAAGGGAAATACTATTAATTCTGATTTTTTAGATATCTTGATAATTAACTCTAAAAAACTAGGTTTTATAAAGTTTGAATTGAAAGGATAAATTGGTGGATTACGAGCTTTTGAAGCAAAAACACCATTTATCTATTACATCTCGTTTTTCTTCAGAAGATTTTGATTTTTTGGGCTAATAAAAGGAGATAATGGATCCATAAAGAAAAAGGCTTCAAATTAATGAAAGCTTATTTTAATTAAACCAATGGCTTCTAATCAAGCAAACACAAGTATTAGTCTTAATGAGAAGGCCTCTCTTTCAGCTTCTGGCAAACAAGTTCCTGCAGCTTTGTCAATGATGGTCGACTCAATGGCTAGCATGGTAGAAAGAGCAAAAATCGATTTAGAGAATGTTGATCAAAGAGCAAGAGCAGACCTTGAGAACATTGATCAAAGGGCAAGAAAAGATGTTGCACTACTTGATCAAAGAGCAAGAGAAGATATTCAAAAAGTTGATAAAAAAGCCAGAAGAGACATAGCCATTCTTGATAAAAGAGCAAGAGAAGATCATGAACTTCTTAGAAAGGTACGAAAATCCAGAGGATTAACATCTTGAGATTTATTGTTTGCTAAGTCCAAATTTTTTCACTTTTAATAATTAAAAAGCCTCTAATTGAAAATAGTTTGATCAAAGAGTTGGTCCCAATGATTCAACGAATTATTCCACAGAAGATTAATGATCATGAGAATCTCAAGCTTAAATTAGAAGCGATTATGCAAGATTTGAGAATCTTTCTTGATGAATAATATTTATCAATTTAATTAGTGGATTCAGTAGCTACTTGACAACACCTCCTTACCGTTGCTAGTACAGATGTACTGCTACAGACATATGGCTCCAACGTCCTCACCCTATGCCGTTTTTCGTGAATCAGATTGGAATTCAGTGGTAGCAGAACCTATTGGCTTAAGGCAATGTCTTCGTATCGCACCCAAAAAGTTCTGCCCCAGAAGCGTTACAACACAGCAGAGGAGTGGGACTATCTCGAAGAAGACACTCTTAAACACACACGTTCAGCTAGCGTTTGCATGACATGTCAACATTTCAATTATTGCTGCGACAGGCATTGCAGAACAATTCTTACTTGTCATCTCCATCAACGTCTTATTCCTCATGGAGATCATCTGACTTCAAAGTGTCAATGTTGGATGCAGCGACTCGAGAGAAAGATTGGATGGTGTCCAGAGGCTGCTTGATCAAATGACAAAAGAACAACTTTCATTAAAGATTGCTAGGTAATTTATCAAGGTAAAGGACAACTTGGTAGGACCTTTTGGTATAACCACTAAGAAAAAGGAGATTATTATCTATTCACCAACCCAGTCATACCAATGACTTAAAGGGTTAGTACCGCCTTGCCGTATGGCCCAAGAAGCATCGACCTGGAAGAACCAGAGGGGGATTCAAAGTGAAGCTTCGTTTCCAGAGCAAGCCGGTATACGTTACTTTCACGACAGTCTCCCCAAATCGAAAGAGAGTCAGATCAGAGCACTTGAGAAGGCCAATACCAACAAAGCAGTACACAAACAATCTAAACAAAATATCATCATGAGGTAGGCCAAATTGACCTTATGGTCTTTAAAACATTCAATGCTTCTTTTTTTCTAGACAAAGCATCTTTATTTTTCAAGAGATACGTAACGTGACCAAGTTTCCTTCCTTTTTTTTCTTCTTCTTTTTCATACCAATGAACATTCAAGCCAGGAATACTCCTTAAATCATCCAACCTCTGGCTGAGTGTTATTGGATAGTTACTTTGCAAACCAAGCAAATTTGCCATTAAAGCGCCATTAACAAGCATTTCAGGCATGGGGACATTAATCCCAGATGTTATACATATTTGTTGGTCAAACTGGCTACTACTACAAGCATCTATAGAGAAATGACCTGAGTTATGAGTCCTTGGAGCTATCTCATTTACGAGTACTCCTTCAGATCCATAGAAAAATTCAATAGCAATAACTCCAACATAGTCCAACTCCGCAAGCAACGAAGATACTATATTTCTCACCATGAGATCAACATCATGATTGATATCCGCAGGAGCAAGGACCCAATCGCATACTTGTTTAGATTGATATGTCTCTACGATTGGCAAACTACGTACAACGCCATTTTGATCCCTACTGGAAACAATAGATAATTCCTTTTCAAAGGGAACCCATTTCTCCAACATCCACTGTACTTCTGTTTCAATTGACAGAAATTCTTGAAGTTGCTTTGGGTTTTTAATGATTTTAGTCCCTTTTCCGTCATACCCACCTTTGGCAGCTTTTGCCATCAATGGAAATCCCCAATCTGCAGGGAGATCAATATCTGAGGATTTCTTTATAGGTATAGGCAACCAGTCAGGACAAGGGATATCAAGACTATTTAATAGTTCTCTTTGGTTGATTTTATTAATTAAAGGTCTTATTGATTGAAGTCTAGGAACAAAAGAAACTCCGTTATTTTCAAGAGAAAGTAAACTTGAAATATCAATCCATTCATTCTCAAAAGTAATCAAGCAAGACTTTTCAGCAAGAAGTTTTGTACCCACAGGATTAGTTGGATCATGCAAAATGACCTGATTTGCCTTTTTAGCAGCAGGATCAGTTTTTGCTGCCGTCTGAACAACAACATCAACATCTCTTTTCTTCCCAGCCTCAACTAGAAGCATCGCCAGCTGTCCTCCGCCCACGACCCCAATCATTTAGTTAAATCCTCATTTTTAGCGTTCTGCTCACTTGCAGGCAAATAACAAAATCGCAAACAAACAAATAAAAACAATGTATGAAGTGTGATTTTAATAAAAACATCCTTAATTCACAACCCAAAGAATATTGCACTATGTGATTATTTTGATCCCGCTATAAATACTGAACGTATACGAATACATATCATTTACTGATGAAATGAGTTCGTCAACCATATAATTACTTCTACATTTTGATGATTTAAGGTAATAAACCATCAAAAATCTTATATCCTCAAAACTGTGAATAAAGACAATCTCCATATTAATGTCTCTCTAACTAGCAACCCATACGAAATAGTTATTGGAAAAAATTGTATTGAATGCATTGGAGATGAGCTATCCAATATTGGTTTTCGAGAAGGACTAAAAGTACTAGTCGTATCTAATAAGGAAATCTCTGATCACTATGGTGATTGCATAATTAAAAGTCTGATTAAAAGTAAATTCAATCCAAAACTCTTAATAATAAAAGCAGGTGAAGACCAAAAAAATCAATCATCTATAGATTTAATCCACGATGCGGCATATGAAGGGAGATTAGAAAGAGGATCGTTAATGATTGCTCTTGGAGGTGGAGTAATTGGAGACATGACTGGTTTTGCTGCTGCTACTTGGTTGCGTGGAATTCATGTAGTCCAAATCCCTACAACATTACTTGCCATGGTTGATGCTTCTATTGGTGGTAAAACGGGCATAAATCATTCGAAAGGTAAAAATCTTATAGGTGCTTTTCATCAACCCAAATTGGTCTTAATAGACCCTAAAACATTATTTACGCTCCCTTCACGAGAGTTCAAAGCAGGTATGGCTGAAATAATAAAGTATGGAGTTATATCAGACCTAGAACTATTCGAACTTCTAGAGAGACAAGATAGCATTTCTAATTTTTCAAACATAAAAGAAAAACTACTAATAGAAATAATTAAGCGTTCTGCTAAATCTAAAGCAGAAATTGTTGTTAAGGATGAAAAGGAAAGTGGAGTTAGAGCATTTTTAAATTATGGACATACATTTGGCCACGTTATAGAAAATCTTTGTGGTTATGGAAAATGGCTTCATGGAGAGGCAGTAGCGATGGGGATGGTTGCAGTCGGTCAGTTAGCGGTTGAAAGAGGACTATGGACAGACATTGACGCAAAAAGACAGAAACGATTAATAGAGAAAGCAGGTTTACCCTCTAAGTGGCCCAACCTTGAAATAGAAAGTGTTCTGAGCTCACTTCAAGGAGATAAGAAAGTTAAAAACGGCAAAGTCAGTTTTGTTATGCCTTTAAAAATTGGTGATGTAAAATTATTTAATAATATATCTAATAAAGAAATACACGAATGCTTGCAAAAAATTAGCTAATAGGCTCTTCAAGAAAACGTTTTCCTAAAATCAGATCATTACTATTATCCTTTTGAAACGCCATCCACCTAAAGTCACCAAGACCCATTGGATCAACTAGCCTCAATAATGACTCTCTTCGATTTAATGCGGCAGATAGATCATTACTACTTATATTTTGAAGAGAATATAAAAATGTTGAAAGTCCCAAGGCCAAGAGGGCTTGGCCTTGCCTAGTCTCACCCATAAACTTCCATCCGTTAGTTAGAGCATAATTAATTGTTGATTCAATACATAAATGTGCTGTCAAATCACACAAGCCAGCATCTTTTAAAAGATTAGGAGTTGCTACTTGATCTCTATAGGAAATAAGAGTACCGTCATTTCTCATTGCGTTGTAATAGCGCTTCGATTCCATCGCATAATCGACAATTAATAATGAGCCATTAATTAAAACTTTAGACAATTTTGCTAACCAACTCTGCACATCACAATGCCATTCAGTCACCCATCTATCACAAATATGCTTTGGTGGAAACTCAATCTTTAAAAGACTGTTAGATTCTTCCAAAAATTCAATAATCTCAGAAGTAGGCTTGAGGTCAACAAATTCCAAAAAATATACATCATTTATTTTTTTCAAAGAAACTCCTTGCCTAAAAACTTTACTACCGCTAAAAATCAACCTCTCTACGGGGAATGCATCCAAAACTTCATTAGCAATAATTACACCATTTACTGGTCTTAAAATGAGATCTTCGATGTTACTCCAGCGACAATTTACATCCTTTAAATTATTAACTACTTTTTCTTGGCGTCTTCTCATACCAAAATTCAATTCAACTAGAATAAGCTCAATTTTATTAGTTAAAGCAGGTGCGATTTCAACAATTTCCATTATCAAATCTCTTGATAGTGTCCCCTCACCCGGACCAATCTCAATAATAGAAAATAATTCAGAATCAATTTTAGATTTTTCTAGATCGAGAAGCCAATCAACAACTTGAATAGCTAATAAACGTGCAAAATCATTACTCAAAGACGGTGAAGTGCAAAAGTCTCCACTCTTACCAATTTTCAATTTTCCAGTTGCATAAAATCCATTTTCAGGATCGTTTAAAACTAAATCCATATATTCGTAGAAACTAATTGAACCGCCTCTATTTACGATTCGGTCAATTAACCATTCGGGACATCTCGCGATCGGGTCAATCATGATGGAGAATACTTTCAGACAAAATCAAGCAAATGCTGAAGAAATCATTTAAGAGAGCCATGATTTTTTGCATGGGACTATTAATAATGTTTTCAATGGTAGGGAGTGCATATGCTTACGATAATCCTGAATTATTACCAAAAGAACAAACACCCATAATTGATCTTGCAAAAACTCTGAGTGAGAAACAAAGATTAGACTTGGAGAACTCACTTAATTCATATGAACAAGAAACTGGGTGGAAGATAAGGGTTTTATCTCAATATGAGAAAACCCCCGGTTTAGCAGTCAAAGACTATTGGAATCTTGATGAAACAAGTTTACTTATAATCGCTGATCCAAGAGGCGGGAATTTGCTAAGTTTTAATGTGGGAGATGCATATTTTGCACTAATGCCAAGAATATTTTGGGTAGAATTACAAACTAGGTTTGGCAATCAATTTTACGTAAGAGATAATGGTGAGGACGGTGCAATCTTGGCTTCGATACAGGCAGTGGAGACCTGTTTAGACCGTGGTGGTTGTGAAGTTGTACCTGGCTTGCCCCAAGAACAATGGCAATGGACTTTATTAACCTCTTTACTGGGTGGAATTATTGCAGGTTTTGCCGCCTCCCCAAGAAAAGAAAGTGAATCATTTTCAATAGGATGGCTTTTGCTCCTTTCCCCGCTTTGGATAATGCTATTTGGAATTTTTGGTATTGCCCCTGTGGTAACAAGAACCAATGACATTTTGCCTTTAATGAGAAATATTTTGGGATTCATAGGTTCTGCAATTGGTGCTTATTTGATTGCAGAAAGAAAATTTAAGGATCCTAATTTAAATAAGCAAAGTTAAAATCCATTGAGTTTGAAGAGAATAAAATCTACTGAATACTAGTTTTTTTGATTTAATAAGATCTCTTTATATGCGATTGAGGCATCATTCCTAAACCATCTATGCGATGCATGGACAAGCTTTCCATTAGAGAACTCAACCCAAGAGAAATGGCATAAATTCTCGCCTGCAGAATCAATACCTCTTCTTGGGACACAAGCTGCATTTAAATATGAAGTCCCCCATAAATCTTGAGCAAAAGTTTTTCTAGTTCGATTTCCCCCAATTCTTAATTGATGATGAGTGTGGCCAAAAACGACTAATTCTGGAACCCTAAATTTACGAATTTGATCAATAGCGATACCAAGATCTTTATCTCCCCAATCCATTGATGGCAATTTCCAATCTCTTCCACAAAGGCTAGAAGACTCTGATCCGAGACCAACTGGCCCCGAATGAGCAAGTATTAATAAAGGAAACTCTATTGGTGCAGACTTAGCGGCAGAAACAATCCTGAAGACAGATTCATCAAGGCTGACCTCACCGAATACAGACTTAACTTCTTGTGTTAAGAAAAACCCTCCCCCACCACTGCAAGGTCTCGCGCCTACAACAGAAAGTTCATTTAATGCCCATTTTGATAAATCCCATGAACAATTCTTTTCACCTAACAAATCCAACTGGGCTTTTAAAACATCACCTGATCCGTCTCTCCCTCTATCATGATTTCCAAGTATTACTGAAGTAGGAATAGAAATTTTATTTATTGCCCGAACAATTCTTAAATCACCATCGGACAAGTCGCCAACAAATAAAACACCATCAGGATTTAGTTCCAAAAGCAGATCCAGATCATCCTGACTCCATGACCCATGTAAATCCCCAGCAATAGCAATTCGGATATCTGTCAGATTTTTTTGGAAATTAACCTCTATACTGCCCCAACACATTGAATTGGAAACTAATTACTACTGTTTCCTATTACAAGACTGATATATCGGTCTCAAATAAAAGCAAAAATCTCATTGATGAGATCAAATTTTTGCGTAAAAAAAGAAATGCAATAATTCTTGCTCATTACTATCAAGAGCCTGCGATACAAGATATTGCAGACTTTATTGGGGATTCTCTTGAACTATCCAGAAAAGCCTCTGAGACTAATGCAGATGTCATTGTTTTTTGTGGCGTTCATTTCATGGCTGAGACAGCAAAGATCTTGTGCCCAAATAAGACTGTTCTTCTTCCTGATTTTGATGCTGGATGCACACTTGCTGATGATTGCCAACCTGATGACTTCCAAAAATTCCTAGACAAACATCCTGATCATTTTGCTATCAGCTATATAAATTGCAGTGCGGCAGTAAAAGCAAAAAGTGACCTGATTTGTACAAGTAGTAACGCAGTTGATCTAGTGAATAAATTACCCAAAGATCTACCAATTTTATTTTCACCAGATAGGAATCTTGGTAGATGGGTTGAACGTCAGAGCGGCCGAAAATTAACTTTATGGCCTGGGAGATGTCTAGTACATGAGACTTTTAGTGAAGAATCTCTTATAAAATTAAAAATAAAGAACCCAACCGCTGAAGTTCTTGCCCACCCAGAATGTCAAGAAAATCTATTAGATTTGGCAGATTACATTGGTTCAACAAGCAAACTACTGAATTACTCTCGAAAAAGTGAAAATGATAAATTCATCGTTCTCACAGAGCCAGGAATAATTCATCAAATGAGATTAACAGACCCTTTTAAGACTTATATCGAAGTCCCTGGACTAGATGGGTGTAGTTGCAATGAATGTCCATATATGAGAATGAATACTCTAGAAAAAGTATTAAATTGTCTAAAAGACATGAATCCAGAGTTACATATGGACGAAGACATTAGATCAATGGCCTACAAGCCACTGAAAAAGATGCTCGATATGAGCAATTAAAATAGGTGATGAATTTATCCCTTTTTATTGTTGTTTTAGGGGGAAGAAGTCTAAAAAGTAATATTGAGATACATGATGTAAGATGGGTTATAGGAGAATCACTTGAGGATACATTTCCGGAGCTTAGACAACAATGGTTAGGGAAAATTAGCGGACTTCATATTGATAGTTATAAATCTATTAAATATGTAGAAGGATACGAAATAGTCATTTCTAAATCTAATAAAAATGATTTAAATTGTCTTAAAAAAGAAGAATTAACACTTTGGTTTGTTAATTTAGGTGGATACAATCCAAAAAAGATGTATGAAGAACACGAATTCAATCTAATTGTCGCCAAAACAGCTATTGAGGCTAAGAAAAAAGCAAAAAAAAATTGGGAAGCAAATTTAAAAAATAAACATAATGATGATTACTCTGCTCTAAATTATTTGGAACTAGTTGACGATTTGCATCCTATTAAAATAAAGAATTGGGAAATAAGTCTAATACCAGATCCTGAAAAAAGGAATGAAGAACTTATTCCTGACTGGTATGGATATAGAAGAATTGATAAGTTATAGCTATTTTTTTAGAGCATAGCCTAAATTAGACTTTAGGGGGTTATAAGAGTTTTTATTACTTTCAACTCTAAACTTTCTAAGTAATATTTTTTCAGCCGCTAAATATTGACTATCTTTTAAAGTTCCTAGATCCGAATTTGTAAATTTATTTTTATCATTTAACAAAAGATCTACTCTAATATCAGGCTCTATTCCATTTTCATTAATATCTTTACCACTTGGTGTTAAATATTTAGCGACCGTAACTGTTAGGCCTGAGCCATCAGGAAGAGACCTGACAGACTGAACTAGACCTTTACCAAAAGTCTTTTTCCCAACCAATACCCCTCTTTTATTATCTTTAATTGCTCCAGAGAGAATTTCACTAGCACTTGCAGATCCTTCATCAATTAAAACGACAACTGGTCTGTTAGTTAGAGCTCTACTTTTTGCTTTCCTAATATCAGTAATACCATCTTTTGTTTTAGTGCTAACAATAATTCCTGTATTTATCCATTGCCTAGCTATTTCAATGCTTGCCTCAAGCAAACCACCAGGATTACTTCTAAGGTCTAATACATAACCAAAAGGTTGTTGTTTTTCTAATTTATTAATCGATAAACTCATTTCTTTTGAAGATTTTGCATTAAATTGTTTTAATCTTAGATAGCCAATTTTTGCACCTAAAACTGTATTGTTTATTCGACTATCAACTACATTGATTTCAATTTTATCTCGTATTAATAAGAAATTTAATAACTCATCATCTCTAATTATACCTAGTTCAACCTTAGTCCCTTTTCTACCTCGAATAAGTTTAACGGTACTATCTATACTCAAACCTTCGATAGGCTTACCATCTATAGATACGATTATATCCTTAGATTTGATTCCTGCGAGAAAGGCTGGAGTCCCTTCTATTGGTGATACTACAACAATTTTATTAGTTACTTCATCCAGAGAAATTTGAATACCTACGCCCATCAATTCGCCGGTTGTATCTATTTTCATTTCATTAAATTCTTTAGGATCTAAAAATCTTGTATAAGGATCATCTAACTCTGTCAACATATCTTTAATAGCAATGTATGCATCATCATTATCAAAATATTTAGTTGATAGTATTTCCTTTCTTAATTTAATCCAATCTTCTGCATTATATTTCCCTGAATAGTCCAAGAAGTCTCGATATATGATTTGCCATACTTGATCAATAATCTCCTTTGGATTGTTAGTAATCAAAGTAGAGGAATTAGCCTGAAAGGAAAAAGATGGCGAAGGGAAAACGGCTATTAGTAAACATATTTTTAAAAATCTCTTCAACATGATTATCAAATAAATTTTTCTAATAAAGAACAATTAAAATGTATATTTTGTTTTTAAGGGTCTACCCATTTACCATCTTCTTTAATTAAATCAACTAATGCCTGAACACCTTCATCCTCAGGCACCCTCTTAATTTCATCTCTATTCCTATAAAGAGCAATGGTTCCGACACCTTTACCTACATAACCATAATCAGCATCAGCCATCTCTCCAGGTCCATTAACAATACAACCCATGACTGCTATATCAAGTCCTGTTAAATGAACGGTAGCTTCTCTAACTTTTGCCACAACTTCTTCTAAGTTAAATAATGTTCTACCGCAGCTAGGACAACTAATATATTCAACCATAGTTTTTCTTAGTCCAACAGCTTGCAAAATTGAATATGCAACTGGTATTTCCTTTTCAGGTGCCTCAGTAAGAGAAACTCTAATTGTGTCTCCAATTCCCTCTGATAATAATGTTCCGATTCCTACAGTGCTTTTTATTCTTCCATAATCACCATCACCAGCTTCAGTTACACCCAGGTGCAAAGGATAATTAAATCCCTCTTTATCCATAGTGTCGGCCATCATTCTATAAGCAGCGAGCATAACAGGGGGTCGAGAAGCTTTCATTGAAACTACAATATTGTGAAAGTCTAATGAATCACAAATACGAATAAATTCCATAGCTGATTCAACCATCCCAAAAGGTGTATCTCCATATGCAAATAACATTCTCTCTGCTAATGATCCATGATTAACTCCTATTCTAAGTGCCTTATTTTGCTCTTTTAAAGTATTAACGATAGGTTCGAATTTCTGAGTGATTTTCTCTTTAATTGCTTTTATTTCATCGTCAGCAAATTCAGTTCTATTAGGGTCAGGTCTTTCAAAAACAAATAATCCAGGGTTGATACGAACTTTATCTACATGCTTTGCAACCTCTAAAGCTATTTTCATCCCATTGTGGTGAACATCCGCTACCAATGGAACCGGCTGATAAGTACTTGCTAGAAGTTTCTTTATTTCTCCAACAGCTTTTGCACTTGCAAGAGTGGGAACCGTTAATCTAACAATCTCACATCCTATTTCATGCAATCTTCTGATCGCAGCGGTAGCCCCCTCAATATCCATCGTATCTTCATTAATCATTGACTGAACCCGAACTGGATTATCACCACCAATACCAATATCTCCCACCATTACAGTCCTAGTATCTCTACGGATAATTCTGGTGCTATATCGCTGTGAGAGATTATTTTCTTCCATATTCTTTTCCAGGGTCGCAATCATGAGTTAACAATTGAGCCTCTTTAATTAATAAGAATGACATATTTAAGGGCTATTATAAAAAATCAATTTTTTCTTTGATTTTTAGGAAATCAGAATTAGTCAGACTCATCGGTTTACCTTCCTCTTTTGATGGATTCCTAAGTAAATAAGATGGATGGAAAACAGGCATAACAAGTCTATCCTCCCAATCGATCCATTTTCCCCTGAGAATGCTAATACGAGACTTCGTTTTTAAAATCGCTTCTAGTGCTGTTGCTCCAACTAGAACTATTACCCTGGGATTTACAAGTTTTATTTGTTGATACAACCAGGGAAGATTTTCATGGATTTCAGCCTTAGTTGGGCGTCTATTTTGGGGTGGTCTACATTTGACCACGTTGCAAAAATAAACATCCTGGTTGATATCAATTCCTACATTTTGAAGCAATTTATCAAGTAATTTTCCAGACCTTCCTACAAAAGGTTCTCCCAGCTCCTCCTCCTTTGCTCCTGGGGCCTCTCCAATAATCATCAACTTAGCTAAAGGGCTGCCCCTAGATACAACAATTTTATTTTTGGAATTGCTTAAATTACAAACATCAGAAAAGTCATTATCAGGGGCGCTATTTTTATTCACATCAAAGCATCCAAATCTGATCCTTTTGAAAGGTACGGCACTAAAATCAAGAATTTATTACCTTCTGGATCAAGAATCCATTGCTCAGCTCCAAAGTTTGCCAATTTTGGTATGCCCATAACACTACCTCCGATTTTTAATATCTCAGAAATCCACCTTTCAATCATTTTTGATGGATCTTCTGAAGGTTCACCTTGAAAACATAATGAGGTTGAATTTCCTTTCCTTTGCCATTCATGATTCTCATTAGGTCGATAAAAATGTATTTTGGATCGATTATTTATTGAAATAAAATAATGAGTTGCATTAAAACCTTTATTTGCATTGCCAGAGTTGACCTTGGCATAAAAATCAGACAATTCTTTAGGGTTTTCAGAAGCAATTACAAAGTTTATGTTCATCAAAGGCATGCAAGTATCTGATTAAGTAGTAAGTTTGTAATTAGATGAATTCACTTTAAAAGTGAATCTAAGAAAAACATTTTGAAGTTATGCTTCGAAGATGACTGAAAAATCACAGATATCTAAAAGAGCTCTCTCAATAAAACCTTCTCTAACTCTTGAGATCAGCGCAAAAGCTAAGGCTTTAAAAGCTGAAGGAAAAAACATTTGTAGTTTAAGCGCTGGAGAACCTGATTTCGATACCCCAGGATTTATTATCGATGCCACTCTAAAAGCATTAAAAGATGGAAAAACTCGTTATGGACCTGCTGCTGGAGATCCAGAATTAAGAGAAGCCATTGCCCAAAAGCAATCAAATATTAATAAAGTACCCACAAAAACAGACAATGTTTTGGTAACAAATGGAGGAAAACAAGCAATATACAATTTATTTCAAGTAGTTTTAAATCCTGGAGATGAAGTCCTTATACCTGCACCATATTGGCTTAGTTATCCAGAGATAACCCTTTTAGCTGGTGCCAAACCAATTAAAATTAAATCTTCAACTAAAGATAATTTCAAAATAGATATCAATTCTCTAGAAGAAAACGTAACTGAAAAAACAAGGTTATTAATTATCAACTCTCCAAGTAATCCAACAGGCTGCGTTTTAACCGAGCAAGAAATGAAAACTATTTCTGAGTTTTTAAGAAGACATCCAAGAATTTTTTTAATGAGTGATGAAATTTATGAATTTCTTATTTCTCCAAATCAAGTTCATCACAGTTTCGCAAAAATAGCACCAGATTTAAAAAATAGAATTTTCACAGTCAACGGTTTTGCCAAGGCTTGGGCAATGACTGGCTGGAGGATTGGATACCTAACAGGAAATACAGATGTAATAAAGAAAGCCACAGCTTTACAAAGTCAAAGTACAAGCAATGTATGCAGTTTTGCTCAAAAAGGAGCTATTGCCGCACTCCAGGGCTCAAAAGATTGCGTTCATGAAATGGCAGAAACTTATAACAAAAGGAGGTTATTGATAACAGAAAGACTAAAAAAAATAAAAAATATTTCTTTCGTCCCTCCTACTGGAGCTTTCTATGTTTTCCCAGAAATTAATCTAGAGGATATCGATTCAATAAGTTTCTGTAAATTGGCACTAGAAAAGGTTGGCCTAGCAATAGTTCCAGGGATTGCTTTCGGAGATGACAAATGCATTAGAATCTCATATGCATCTTCAAATGAAATGATCAACGATGGAGTTGATAGATTAGAAAAACTTTTAAGTGATTTTTAAATAAAAAAAAATGAATCAAGCCCCAAGAACAATCAAGTTCAGGAAATTAACTATTGCTCTTTTATCAATAATTAATTTATCTAATATTGGTTCATTAAAAGCAGAGGGAATACTTCGCATTGGGGCGATACCAGATCAAAAACCAGAGCACCTGAATCGTCTATATAAAGTATTATCCTCTGAATTAAGCGAGCAGCTCAATGTGCAAGTCCGTTATAAACCAGTTACAAATTATGCTGCAGCTGTAACAGCTTTTAGGACCGGGAATTTAGATTTAGTATGGTTCGGTGCTTTAACGGGTGTACAAGCAAGACTTCAAAGCAAAGGATCCAAGGTAATAGCACAAAGAGATATTGATGAAAAATTCCATAGTATTTTTATTGCAAACAAGAAAAGTTCAATCCAAAAAATAAATAACATAAATGACTTAAAAACACTAAAAGGCAAGCGTTTTACTTTTGGCTCTGAAAGTTCAACATCAGGAAGATTGATGCCAGAATATTTTTTAAACAAAGCAGATGTTCAACTTAAAGATTTCAAAGGTGCAAGCCCAGGCTTTAGTGGTAGCCACGATTCAACATTAATGCTTGTGCAAAGTGGTTCATATGAGGCAGGTGCTCTTAGCGAAGAAGTATGGAAGAGAAATCTTGAGAGAGGACGCGTGGACCCCTCAAAAGTCTTTGTGATTTGGAAGACTCCTTCTTATCATAATTATCATTGGCTTGCTCAAGGAAACCTAGATAAAAAGTTCAAAAAAGGTTTTACGAAAGAGCTTACAAATGTATTTTTACGTTTCAATGAAAAGTCTAAAAAACAAAAACAAATTCTCGAATTATTTAGCGCAAAAAAATTTATAATATCAAAAAACGAGAATTATAATAAGATAGAGAAGGTAGGTAGAAAAATTGGAAAGATTAAGTGACTAAGTTACTAGAACTAAAGAATATAAGCCATAGCAGTAAAGAAAGTATTAGAGTAAAAGATATTAATTTAACAATAAATCAAGGTGAGAAGATAGCACTTATTGGCAAGAGTGGCTCTGGCAAAAGTACATTAATCTCGATCGCGAATGGATCACTAATCCCAAACGAAGGGGATGTAATATGGAAAGGTTCTCACATAAACAATATTTCAAATATTGAGTCGTCAAAAATAGGAACTATATGGCAGGACTTATCGTTGATAGATGAGCTAAATGTCGCTCAGAATATAAACTGCGGTGCACTAGGTAAACACAATTTCATATGGGCTTTAAAAAATCTCCTCGGAGTCTTAGATAAAGGTTTATGCCAAGAATGCTTAGCAGCAGTCTCTCTGCCTAAAAAAACTATTTATTCCTATATAAATAAACTTTCTGGTGGGCAAAAAAAAAGAATAGCAATTGCACGTCTTTTAAGACAAGAACCAGAGATTCTTCTTGGAGACGAACCTTTCTCAAATTTAGACCCTCTATTATCAAAAAATATCTTAAATTTATTTATTAATCAAAAAAATTATCTTAGAATTAAAATCCCTGAGACCATACTTATAAGTCTTCACCAAATTAATTTAATAAATAATTTCAATAGAGTTATTGGGTTAAAAGATGGAGAGATTGTAATAGATAGAGAAATTAATAATATTATTCAATCAGAGCTAGATTGGCTATTTTAATTCATAATGAAATTAATAAAACCAGTATCAACTTTATTAACATTAATCCCATCAATAGCCTACATTCCCATTCTAATAGAAATCATCAAAGGATTTCATTTTGGGGGTCTAAATATCATATTTCTATTCATAAGCTCAGCAATAAAGCCATCGTTCAATCAAGAAGTAGTTAAAAGCGCATGGGAGGGACTTCAAATAACAATTGCTACTGCTTTAACTAGCTGGGTTATAAGTATGCTTATTGGAATTCTTTTAGGTGTACTATCTACAGATTTATTTTGGAAAAGTATTCCTAAATTTTCTTATTTAGGTAAATTCATAAAATACTCATTAGCAATTCCAAGATCAATACATGAAGTAGTCTGGGGCCTGCTATTTATACAGATTTTAGGTTTGAATATTTGGGTGGCAATTATATCAATAGTCATTCCCTATTCAGCGTTAACAGCAAGAGTAATTTCAGAGCAACTAGATAATTATGATATACAACCTTTAATAGCAATCAAGAAAACTGGATCTAATGTGACGAGCTCATTAATAACTATTCTAATACCAAAGTTAATACCTATTGTAGCTACATATGGAAGTTATAGATTTGAATGTGCAATTAGAGGTGTAACTTTACTTGGAATATTTGGATTAGGAGGTATAGGAACAGAACTATATTTAACCTTAAAATCCTTTGAGTTCAATGAAATGTGGACTTGTTTGTGGATGCTTTGGTTAGTTATGATTTTATTAGAGAAATTTATAAGATATTTAAGAAGTTATTTATCTGAAAATATTAGTTTAAAAAATTCTTTCTTAATTTCAATCTCAATATTTTCACTATCTCTATCGTTAGGTATTAGTTGGCTTTATAATCTAAATTTTGAGATATTTACTCCATTAAGCTTTTCTTATTTAAATTTACCTTCATTCGTAGAGATAAGAAATGGATTTAATACCTTACCTCTTTTCAAACTAATCATTACAACAATTTTAATAACTTTTTTCGCCTCAGGGATTGCGATAGGGACACCTCCACTTCTACTAGTATTATTCCCAGGTAAGTTCCCTCTAAAAGTTCAAAATCTTATTTGGATCCTCTTTAGATTGATACCTCCTCCATTGACCACTATCCTTATTCTTCTTTTTACTAATCCTAATATATCTGTAGCCGCATTATCACTAGGAATTACACATATGGGTGTCATGGGAAGATTACTTACAGATAACATACTAAATCAAGAAAAAAGTATTTATCGAGCAATTAAAAGCAATGGTTCAACCAAGAAATCAGCAACACTTTATGGAATATTAGCCCCCCAAAGTAATAGTTACTTGGCTTATGGAGCATATAGAAGTGACGTAATCCTAAAGGAAACAGCAATCATAGGTGCAGTCGGAGGAGTAGGATTAGGTTGGCAATTACAGGAATCACTAAGCTCGTTCGACTGGGCACAAGTCATGATAATAACTGCTACTTTCTCATTATTAACAATGTCAGGAGAATTTTTATTTAACACTTCTCAAAATTATTGGTTAAAGAATTCAACCAACAATTTCATTAATTAGTTATTTTATTAAAGCTATAGACTTATGAATAAATATCAGAAAAAATTAATCATAATTGGAGATAGTGGGGTTTACGGATGGGGCGATCTAGAGGGAGGGGGATGGTCTGAGAGATTAAGACAAAATTGGTTAAATTTAGATGGTGCACCTATCATTTATTCTCTCGGAATAAGAGGCGATGGATTAGAGAAAGTTGCTATAAGATATAAGAATGAGTGGGCAACAAGGGGAGAGTTAAGAAGAAAAGTTCCTGAAGGTATTTTACTATCAATTGGATTAAATGATACAGCTAGAATCGGAAGAAAAGATGGCAGGCCCCAACTTTCCGAAGATGCTTTTAAATTTGGCTTAAAACAATTAGTAACCGAAATTAAGAATGAAGTACATATAATGGTTCTTGGATTAACACCTGTTAATGAAGACTCAATGCCTTTTGCAGAATGTCTTTGGTATTCAAATAAAGCTTGTTCTAAATATGAAAATAAAATTGAAGAAACTTGCTTAGAATTAAATGTCCCGTTTTTATCTATCCATGAGAAAATGATCAACCTATTATCATTTAAAGAATTACTCTCATCAGATGGAATACATCTAAATACTAAGGGTCATAAATGGATTTATGACCAAATTAGCGCATGGCCAGCACTGAAAAATTGGGCTGATTTAAAATAAATATTTCAAACAAACTTCAAATATAAAAAGATAGAAATAATAGCGGCTATAGATGTCTGGATTGAATTAACTAATTCATTAGTCATCCAATCAATCTTATTTTGAACTACTGCTCCAATATAACTTTCCAAAAAAGTTGCTAAATATCCAGATAAGAAAACTATAAAAGCAATAGATAGACCAGAAATTATAGATAGATTAAGCATAAACGCAGTCATAATAAAACTTCCCAACAAGCCAGCCAATGAACCTTCAATGCTGATTGCTCCCTCTGTTCCTGGTGAAACTGGCTTAAACGTCGTAATTAAAAAAGTTCTTTTACCAAATCTTTTGCCAATTTCACTTGAAAAAGTATCTGAAAGTTTTGCACTAAAACTCGACGCAAAACCTACCATGAATAAAGTCAAAAAATTTGGCCAAAAACAACTTAATAGTGCGAGTGCACAGCCTGTGGCGGCAGAGCCCCAAACATTTTCAGGGCCACGTTGACCACCTCTGGCTTCTGCAATACCTCGGGAAGCCTTGTTCTTGTAACCAATTTTTGTAACTAAAGTTCCCAATAAGAGATATACACAAACTGATATCCAGCCATTCCAACCAATAGAACCCAATAAAAGGGTTCCAAGTACTCCAGCATGTATCCAACCTTTCTTAGTTAAAAAGGGAAGCCTTTGTCCAAAAAATATCAACAAGAAATTAATCAAAAAAGCATTCAGCCAAATAGCGCCAACCAAAGCTAAGTTACTCATCGTTTCTACTCAGCATGACTGTGTCTAAACAATAGACGTTTTTGTGATCAACAACATTCAAACTTAAAGGGGTGATTTAAGTCTTCTCCATGAAGTCATCAGTTGACAGGCACTTACAGCAGCAGTTGATGTCCTCAAAATAGTTTCTCCCATAGACACCCCAGCAAAGCCAGCTTCAAAGGCTAATGCCTCTTCATTTTTATCCCAGCCTCCTTCTGGGCCAATTACCATCCAAACTTGATTGACTTTATGTGGTGTCTCTTTTAACCAATTCACACAATCTTGCAAGTTTTGAATGCGTGTTGTGGAGAAGCCGATTTGAGCTTCGGAAGGTAAATCATTTATCCAATCATAAAATGTCAATGACTGCATTAATTCTGGACTCCATAGTCTTTCAGATTGCTCAACGGCTTCATAAATAATTTTTTTAAATCTAATAAATTTTTCGTTATTGCATTCTTTCACTACTGATCGTTTTGAAATCAATGGTTGAATGATGTCAACTCCTATCTCACAACTCATTTGCAATATGTTTTCAAACCCCTTTTTAGGGATAACTACAGCAATGCATATTAATGGCCTCTCTCTTGAAGCTACTCGGATAGGTTTATCAAAACCATTAGTAAATTTTATAGTATTTCTCTCAAGAATTTTTGCATTCCAAAGACGACCCTTCCCATCTATAACTTCTAAGTGATCTTCCGATCTCATCCTCATGACCCTAGATAAATAATGCGATTCATTAGAGGTCAATATCAGCTCTCCATTTGAATCGATTTCATCAGATAATCGATATGGATTTATAAATAATCTTCTTTTCTCAGCCATAGAGAATTACTTTGTTGAAGAAAAAATTGCATCTGGATGTTCTTCTACTGGCCAGTCTTGATTTACTCCTCCTATTATTAGCTCCTCTATTTTTACAACATCAACATCCAACTGTTTTAGTACATTTATCAAAATATCTATTCCAATGAGGTCAGAAGTTCCTAAATCGACCCAACATCTAGCCCAACACTCATTAAATTCGAATTCTCCAAGATTATGCATCAATGAGGGGAGACTAATTGAATTATCGTCATTGTCATAGCTCATCCAACTTACATCAGAACCCATTTCATGCGTTTGCATATTTTCAGAATTAAATCCCCCAAGTCGACCTAATACATACCAAGAATCAAAAATGCCATCAATGTAGTCTTTTTCTCCTTTACTAGGTACATCTGAATATCTAAGCCATATCCAACAATTGAAAGGATCAACTTCACGAAATCGAACTTCCATAAAAAATAAATCTTGAAAAAGAAAAACTAAAATATATCAAGTTTAATCTAATGTAAATTGATAAAATAAAATAGAAAAATCTTTATTTAGTTGATCAAAGAATCAATAAAAAAGAATGCTTAGTTTAAAAAATATTTATTACCACCCGTCAACAGCAGAGAAACCAATACTTAGAAATTTGTCTTTAAATTCTAAGACTGGAAAAATCACAATAGTTAGAGGACCAAGTGGAAGTGGAAAGACTACATTGGTAGAAATCATTAGCGGTATATCTGGATATCAGAAGGGAGAGGTAACATGGTTCAATAAAGCTTTAAATGCTCGACAGCGCAGGTGGTTATGTGGCTTAGTTTTTCAATTTCCAGAAAGATATTTTCTTGGATTATCGATAGCTCAAGAATTACGACTTGGGCACAAGAAGTTAACGACTGAAGAACAAATTTCAACTCTCAAAAAGGTGGGTTTAATCAACTTAGATTTAAAGAAGCCTCCAGAGTCTCTTAGTGGAGGTCAACAACGACGACTAGCTATTGCTGTTCAACTATTAAGGAATCCAAAAGTACTTTTATTGGACGAGCCAACAGCAGGTTTAGATTGGTCAGTGAGACACGGAATCATACAATTACTCGCAAAGCTTAAAGAAAAGCAAACTATTCTAATAGTTACTCATGAACCCGAACTTTTTAAAAATTTGAATACTGACAATTATGAGTTGCACGATGGTCAACTTATCCCTCAATAAACAACTAAACCAATCAATGACAGATTCACTAGTTAGAACCACCGCTGCTAATGGAGGGATCAGGCTAGTTGCCGTATCAACAACTGAATCAACAAAAGAAGCAAAAAAAAGGCATTCGCTTTCATATTTAACATCAGCAATTGTAGGAAGGGCCATGAGTGCAAGCCTCTTGCTGGCCAGTTCGATGAAAGTTAATCATGGAAGGGTAACTTTGAGAGTAAGCTCAAATGGCCCATTAAAAGGATTAACAATTGATGCGGGTCGAGACGGAAGTGTGAGAGGTTACGTTGGCGAACCAAGTCTTGAACTAGACCTAATTAAAAATAAAAACAATAACCATACATTTGATTTTAAAAAAGCTACAGGTATTGGCTATCTTCACGTTATTAGAGATGACGGGAAGGGTCAGCCTCACAACAGCACAGTTGAATTAATTAATGGAGGGATAGGTGAAGACATAGCTTCCTATTTATTACATTCTGAACAAACACCATCAGCTGTATTTGTTGGAGAGAAAATCAATAAGGATGGAATCGTTTGTAGCGGAGGACTATTAGCACAAATACTACCTAGAGCAGAGCGAGACTATTCATTGATAGCCTTACTTGAAGACCGGTGTAAAGAGATTAAATCTTTTAGTGAGTTATTAAACAAAAAAGGGAATAACCTTATTTCACTTATTGAAGAAATTTTTCCAGATCTTGATCAATCACCTTCAGATATTCTTAAAACATCTCAAGAAGTTTATTTTAAATGTAGATGCTCGAGAGAAAGAAGCCTATCAGCATTAAAGATATTGGGAAAAAATGAACTTCAGCAAATGATAAAGGAGGATGGTAAAGCAGAGCTAACATGTCAATTCTGCAAAAATGTTTATCTTGTTAACGAAGACGAATTGATATCTTTAATCGATTAAAGGATTAATCAAGAAAAATAACTCCTAACCACAGCAAGAATACTGCTGGTATCGCCTCAAATTTGTCTGAAGAGAATGATCCAGAGTTATCAATAAACGATTGAGCACCACCCAAAAGTAACGCACCAGATAAAAGTCCAACGCTTAGGAGAAGAATGCACCAGAGGATAGAGGAAAAGAAAGGCCTACCCCTAAGAGACTGGCTAAGAAATAAACCTATTGTTGAGAATGAAAGTATTAATTCAACACTTTGAGAAGGCACAATTAAAACAAGTATAAAAGCCAAAATCCCAAAAGAAATACGTATATTTAATTCTTGTCCAGAGGGCAATTCTAAGCTTGGTAAAAAGTTAGATGTTGAGGTCTCGTATTTAGGAAGATTTAAATTTTTCAACCTAGTGAGAATAGAACCAGGTCCTATATCACCAACTTTCTTGGATTCATTTTCTTTCTTTGATGCATTTACTGCCTCGTTACTTGCATTACCAAGTTGTCTTGACTTAAGACTTACCATTAGTAACGAATCATAAGCAGCTTCTATTTTTGCTTTAGTAATTTGATCATCTCCTGCTTCTATCAACTTTTTATCCCTTGCTTCTTGAATAGAATCAAAACTTGCTCCCTCATTTATTCCAAGTATCAAATATGGATCTTTTGAGTTTGAATTAGATTGTGAATTAGTACCAGGATCCATAGATTTTTCAAAAAAGATTTATTAACTCTCTTTAAAAGTTAGATTTTAACCTACTTTAGAGGGAAACAGGATCGACACCACTCACAACGGGAGCAACTGAATTTAATTCCATTTTAGGATGATCTTCCTTTAATTGATTTAGATTCCATTCATTTTTAAACAGGAGTACTGGTCTAAGCCAAGCGTCCTGGACAGTTTTGCAATTAAAGATTCTTCCAACCTCCTCTAAAGCGGGCCATCCCCCTTTTACCCATCTTGCGACTTGATATCCCATTGGTTCAAGCCTAGTTTCTACTCCATATTCACTAGCAAGTCGATGTTGTACCACCTCAAGCTGTAGCTGACCAACTGCGGCCAAAATTGGATCTCTTTTGCTTTGATCTTTATCGTAAAGAATTTGGACTGCTCCCTCCTCTCTTAATTCATTGACCCCTTTCCTAAAGTTCTTAAAAGCTGAGGGGTTTGGATTTCTTAACCAACTAAATATCTCGGGGCTAAAACATGGGATTCCCTCGAATTCAACTCTCGGTCCGATAAATAATGTATCTCCAATCGAAAACATCCCTGGATTATTCAAACCAATCACATCCCCAGGGTAAGCATCATCAACAACGGCTCTATCTTGACCAAAAATCTTTTGGGGCCTTGAGAGTCTGATTTGTTTACCAGTTCTAGCATGTTGAACTGTCATATCTTTTTTAAACCTTCCACTACATACCCTTACGAAGGCAACTCTATCTCTATGCTTTGGATCCATATTTGCTTGTAATTTAAATACAAATCCACTAAATGATTCTCTTGTAGGAACGATTGGTCCATCAAAGCTATTTCGAGCAACAGGTCCTTGAGATAGCTCAAGAAAATTATCTAAAAATGGCCTAACCCCAAAGTTGGTCATTGCAGATCCAAAAAACACAGGAGTTAACTCGCCAGATAATATTGATTCTTGATTTAAGTCACAACCAGCCTCATCCAGAATCTCAATCTCTTCAAGTGCCTTAGTCAATAGTTCTTCTTCAACTAAATTTTTAAGTTCCGGATCATTAATTTTCAGCCGCATTTCACTAGATTGCTTACCTCGTTCCGCTCTAGAAAATAAAACAACTTCTTTGGTTGCACGCTCAACAACACCTCTAAAAAGTTCACCACTTCCTATCGGCCAATTGACTGCAAAGGTTGATAATCCCAATTCAGACTCAATCTCATCTAATAATTCCAGGGGCTCTTGACCTGGCCTATCCATCTTGTTGATGAATGTAAAAATTGGTATTTGACGCATTCTGCAAACCTCAAAAAGCTTCCTTGTTTGAGGTTCAAGTCCTTTCGCTGCGTCCTCAAGCATTACAGCATTATCTGCAGCTGCAAGGGTCCTATAAGTATCTTCAGAAAAGTCTTGGTGACCTGGAGTATCTAATAAATTAATAGTTTTTTCTTTATAGGCAAATTGTAAAACAGTTGATGTAATTGATATGCCTCTCTGTTTTTCTAGCTCCATCCAATCAGAAGTCACTTTCCTCTGTTCTCCCCTTGCTTTTACTGCTCCTGCTTGTTGAATAGCTCCGCCGTAGAGTAAAAGTTTTTCCGTCAAAGTGGTTTTCCCTGCATCAGGGTGAGAAATAATTGCAAAATTTCTTCTTTTATCAACCTCCGTACTTAAAGATACAGTTAATTCATCTTCTAAATTTTGATCTAAATTAGTCTTGTCTCGTGGAGTTGATTTCATTATTGTTTTTGGTTGTTCAATTGTTCAGGGAAAAGATTAAATACACCCAATTATCTCGACATAAAGATCATCAACTTGAAAAACCTCTAACTGAGATAAGCCTGCATCAATTAGCTGTTGAGTTATTTCATCAACTGTAAATGATGCCTTGAGAGATGCATAAAAATCCTTTTTTAGAATTTCTGGAGAATTTGGAAGATGTTTTTCTTTTATCTCAAATGTTTTTTCTATAGAATTAGGCCTTATTAAATCACGATGAATATGAATACATTTAGTTTTACCAAGTTTTTTTAACGCGCCCCAAAACCTATAAGGATCATGAAAATGATGCAAGGCGCTATTACTAACAAGCACATCAGCTTTATCAGGAAAATCTATTTCACCTGTGGCTATTGAATTAATGTCAATCAATTCATAAGAGAGATTCTTCGTAAGATTTTCGGAAAGTTTGTTTTCCGCTTCATTCAACATTTCAATTGAGCCATCAATTCCTACTACATTTACAGAGGGCCAATTCTTAGCAATTCTCTCTGCAATGTTTCCTGGCCCACATGCCATATCAAGAATCAAATCACTTTGATTAAGCGTTCTTCCTACTTTTTTTAAATATTTTTCAAGCGATTTAACAACCATAGAATCACTCCTAGAGAAATCAGCCTCGGCATAAGCCCTTACCTGCGAAGGGATTTGCATCAGTTCTGGCTCGGGTGTTCTCTTCATTAGCAAAAGAAAAAATGTTTTTTATCTTCGGAGCCCTGTAGATGGTGTTAAAAAAACTTGCTAACGCTATACATGGCGTTACTGTAGTACTTACCCAGGGATACAAAGATTTTGACAATTGCAACAAGCCAGCCCGAAACAAATAATTCAGCATCGGGTAAAAAAAATGTTACAACTGATTTTCCAATAACTGCACCTGCAGCTAATCCTGTCTTTTACAGAACTTATAGCAGAAAACTTCCTGAAGGTCGTGAAAGCTGGGGACAAGTAAATACAAGAAACCTTGATGGTCTAAAGAAACTTGGGGGATTAAACGAAGCAGAAATAAATTTGATGCAAAGAATGCAGCAAGAGAAAAAAGCTCTTCCCTCAGGTAGATGGCTATGGATAGGTGGAACAGAATGGATTGAAAAAGGAAAGAATTTTTCTGGAGCCTACAATTGCACCTCCACAAATCTTGTTGATTGGCAAGCCTTTGGACTTATGATGGACTTAGCCATGATGGGTTGTGGAACGGGGGCAATAATTGAACCTCACTTGATTGAGCAACTGCCAAAGGTTACAAATACAATTAATATTGAAAGTGTTTCAGATATTGGATTAACAACCTCTGAAGAAAGAAATGAAAATACTACGTTCTCTATTCAAGATAATAATGTACTGATAAAAGTTGGGGATAGTAGACGTGGATGGGTTGATAGCTATCAAAAAATTCTTGAATTAAGCAGTGATAATAGTTTCAATTCTAATGTTGTTAATGTGTCTATTGATTTAGAAGATGTAAGGCCAGCGGGTGAATCACTCAAAGGTTTCGGAGGCATGGCGAACCCTGTAAAACTAAAGGATTTATATCCCCGCGTAGCAAATCTTTTAAACAAAGCCCTAGGAAGGAAACTAACTTCAATTGAATGTTGTCTACTCATCGACGAGGCAGCTGTCACAATTGTTGCTGGCAATATCAGAAGAAGTGCAGGTATGCGCCAATTTTCTGCGCAAGATTTTGAAGCAGCTGGTGCTAAAGAAAATTTATGGAAGCAAGACTCTGATGGTAATTGGAGTATTGACCCCGAAAAGGATGCATTGAGAATGGCCAACCATACTCGTGTTTACCATACCAAACCTGAATTAGAAGTTCTTATCGATGCTGTGACTAAGCAATTTCATTCAGGTGAGGGAGCTATCCAATTTGCACCAGAAGCAATTGCCCGCTCAAATGCTGACATACTTTCAACAGTAGAACTCAGGAATGAATTTATAGATATCTATTGCGACCAAGGGAAAGATGAAGCCTCCAAATGGATACAGTCAAATTACGGCCCATTTGATGATAAAGAACTTTTTCACAGACTAAGTAGATATGGTCTGAATCCTTGCGGAGAGATTCTAGGTTCAGATTTTCACTGTAATCTTGCAGAAATTCATCTTAATCAAATTGACCCATTAGACATAGATCAACAAGAAGATGCTTTCAAAGCAGCAGCATTGTCAGTAGCTTGCCTCCTTAATCATCGATTTGAAGTAGAGCGTTACAGAAAAAGTCGCGAATGGGATCCTATCGTTGGGGTCAGTTTTACAGGACTTTTTGACTTTTTTGTTCATGCCTTTGGGACTCCATGGTTAAAGTGGTGGGAAGCCGGACGACCTGAGACAGAAGAAGGAAGAGATTTTAAACTCAAAGAAGCTACTTATTTGAGTCGATGGAGGAAGATCGTCAACGACACAGTATATGATTATTGTGATAGACATAATATTCGTCGTCCAAGTCGTTGTACAACAGTTCAACCTGCAGGCACGAAAAGCCTTCTGACAGGGGCTTCTCCAGGTTGGCATCCTCCAAAAGCTCAGCGTTTTATTAGAAGAATTACTTTCAGGAAAAACGATCCAGTCGCATTAGCTTGCATGGATTATGGATATACAATAGTTCCCTCTCAGTCAGATAAAGATGCAAATGGAAAACTATTAGATAATCCATTTGATCCAAAATGTACTGAGTGGCTTGTTGAAATCCCGACTGAGGTAAGTTGGGCAAATATACCTGGTGCTGATGAAATAGATATCAATAACTTCTCAGCTCTTGCACAATTTGATTTTTATATGCAAGTTCAAACAAATTACACAGACCATAACACTTCCGCGACAATTGAATTCAGAGAAAATGAGATAGAAGGTTTAGCCGAAGCTCTGCATAGCTCAATCAATGAAAACAAAGGTTATATTTCAGCTGCCTTGCTAGCAAGGTTTGATGCAAATGCGACCTTCCCAAGACTTCCTTTTGAACCTATTGACGAAGAATGCTACACAAAATTGCAATCAGATGTAATAAAGAGAAGAGACAATTGTGATTTCTTTGATGCTCTTAGTCGATATGATCAAGGGGAACTTACTGAAGCAGGGCCAGCAGGTTGCGATTCCGACAAATGCTTACTCCCCCTTGCTAAACCATCTTAAGAGCAGTCATTCAACCTTAAGTTCGTTTGTTTTTATCCCAAGCTAAAGAAGTTAATGAACTAATTAAATAAGATTACTTTTTCAAAGAAGTTTTAATGATAATTGTCCAAATTAGAAAATTTAGCTAACTATTAAGTAGGTATTGTGTACTTAAAATTTAAATGACCACGATAAATAAGCCCTTAAAGATAAGTGGTACAAGTGCTAATGATGCACTCATCGATCAACTTAGAGCTTGTAAAAACCCAGATGAAATTCTCAAATTCGAAAAATGGTTCAATTCCAATATTGAATCAGACAAACTTTATAAAAGAATTTGTGAACTACTAAAAAACAGAAGTATATCCAGAGCTTTAGGATCTAAATGGCTCCTAACACTTATTGAAGATAGAGAAAATACTATAAATAGGTTGTCGGTTCAATAATTTCTTATTTAGTTCTATTAATCCAAAATCAATTGAATATCCCCATCGTTTTAGAAAGGAAATGGTCCTGTTGCCCCGCTAGAAGCAGTAAAGCCGGAGAGGGCCCAAATACCAAAGGAAAATAACGCGCATCCAATAAAAAACATCAAATGAGCTACATAGCGATATTTCTCTTTTTGACTAATTCCACCCTCCATAGGAAGGTCTCCAAGGAAACGAGATTGTGGGCTCTTGTTGCTTGCCATGAATGTGATTTACCAATGTCTGAAATTATTGCACAAATAATCTCATTGATATTTATGCATTCAGAGAATCTATAGGTTCTGAAATTTTTAGAGGCCTAGAAGGGTTCTCTTTGAAACCAATCCAATCGCAAAAGGAGGTGAAATTGTTGTTTGAGCAATTTTTATAAGATTTCAGAAGCTAATAAGGTAAAATTTTAAGTGGAGAGTTGGTCGAGTGGTTTATGGCTCTAGTCTTGAAAACTAGCATGGGGGCAACTCCATCGGGGGTTCGAATCCCCCACTCTCCGTTCTTTCGCGGTGAGTTTGGAGCTATTTAATTATAGTCTTGCCCCTATATGTCATAAGCAGCTCAAATATTAGATAAATCAATAAAAGAATCTCGAGAATGATTTATTTATGCGCCTACTAAGTATAAGTAAATCAAATATTTAATACCTAGAAGAAATCAATTATTCTCATGATTCTTTTGTTTTTTCGTTATGGTGTCCACTAAGTGGTTTTTTTAGATTTTTAAGTTACTGATCTGATACCAATCAATTCAACCTAGTAAATCTTAAAGATTTACTAGGTTGAATTTCTTAAAAAGTTCAAAAGCCCATAACTTGCATAATTAAATCAAAATGAAAGAAGAGCGTTACTTAAAAGACAGAGAAGCAATTGTAAGAGCTGACATTTGGAAAGAGATTACTTCTTCATGCAAAGGGCTTAGAACTGAGCTTGGGTATACAAATATCCAAATAGTTGAATTTCTAAAAGAAATAACAAAAACATTTGAAAGAGACCAATTATGAGTCAAGCAGGTAAAAATTGGAATTTTGCTCTTAAACTTTTATTTTTCTATTTGTTTTAAAGCTTTATCAATACTTTTTATTGCAATCGGTACGCTATTTGAAGCAGACTTCAAGCGCCAAAAGGCTCCTCGAAAAAGTGCACTAGTATCACCTAAACTTTTTAGTAAATAATTTGGATTTCTCTTCTGAGCTCTATCTGCTATTAAGGATGCCCTCCAAGGTTTCCAAGAGGCTAAGTTTACGATAGTTCTGTAAGCACTTGGCCAGGGATTATTCGGCAATAAAATTTCTAAATTTCTTAGATAAATATCTGCTTCTGAAGGCCTATTTGACAGTATCTTTAGAAGAGATAGTGACCATAAAGATTCAATGTTTTCTGGGTCTAAACTTATTTTGGATAAAGCCTGAGCTGTAACTATACTTTGATATTTTAAATGCCCATCAAGCATATGTTGTATTTCTATTTCATCAAAAATATATTTAATGCCTAATGGACCTTGTTCCATTCCATTAGCTAGTTCAATAAATCTATTATGAAATTCATTTTGCTTAAGTGAACTCGAACTTCTCTTCCATAAAGAGTAGCTTCCTTCTTTTTCTCTAGGAAATTCTCGAACTTTTACAAAAAGAGAACTAT
>QCEW01000017.1 GCA_003280445.1 Prochlorococcus sp. AG-363-A03
TCAAATCAACAAAAACAGCCTTATTAAGGCTATAAATGCAATTAGAGGGGACAAAAAAGTGACCCAGAAAAATTCTGAAAATAGCTACGAAGCTCTTCAGAAGTACGGCCTAGACCTTACTTCTGCAGCCAAAGATGGAAAGTTAGATCCTGTAATTGGAAGAGATGAGGAAATCCGAAGAACGATTCAAATACTTAGCCGTAGAACTAAAAATAATCCCGTATTGATTGGAGAAGCTGGAGTGGGTAAAACAGCAATCATTGAAGGTTTAGCACAAAGAATTATCAACGGAGATGTTCCTAAAGCCCTTGAAGACCGTCAATTAATTTCCTTAGACATGGGGGCTCTAATAGCAGGTGCAAAATTCCGTGGTGAATTTGAAGAGAGACTTAAGTCAGTTCTTAAAAACGTCACAGATTCAGAAGGAAAAATAATTTTGTTCATCGATGAAATTCATACTGTCGTCGGAGCAGGAGCGAGTGGTGGAGCAATGGACGCAAGTAATCTCCTAAAACCAATGCTTGCTAGAGGTGAACTGAGATGTATTGGAGCAACAACCATCAATGAACATAGAGAACATTTTGAGAAAGACCCTGCGCTGGAAAGAAGATTTCAGCAAATACTTGTAAAACAACCCTCAGTCCAAGATACGATTTCAATCTTACGAGGACTAAAAGAAAGATATGAAGTCCATCATGGTGTTCGTATCTCTGATAACGCTCTAATAGCTGCGGCGATATTGAGTGATAGGTACATACCCGAGAGGTTTTTACCTGATAAAGCTATCGATCTAATAGATGAATCAGCCTCACGTTTAAAGATGGAAATAACATCAAAACCAGAAGAAATTGATGAGATTGATAGAAAAATCATCCAACTTGAGATGGAGAAATTATCTTTGCAAGGTGAGTCAGATTCTTCTAGTAAAGAGAGACTTGAATTAATTACTACGGAACTAGCTTTATTAACAAAAAATCAAATTGAAGTAAACAAGAAATGGGAGCAAGAGAAAGAGTCAATCGAAGAAATTTCAAGACTTAAAGAAGAAATAGAGAAAGTACAACTAGAAATAGAAAAAGCAAAGAGGAATTATGACCTCAACAGGGCGGCTGAACTTGAATACGGTACCCTTGTGAATTATCAACAAAATTTAAAATCTAAAGAACTTAATTTAAAAGATTCATCTCACAATACTGAGAAATCACTTTTGAGAGAGGAGGTTGTCGCTGATGATGTAGCTGAAATTATTGCAAAGTGGACATCTATCCCAGTTAAAAGACTTGCGCAAACTGAAATTGAAAAATTACTCAATCTTGAATCTGAGCTTCATAAAAAAATTATTGGTCAAAATAAAGCCGTCCAATCCATATCATCTGCCATACAAAGATCAAGGACAGGGCTTAGTGATCCAAATAAACCAATAGCAAGTTTTCTATTTTTAGGACCGACAGGCGTTGGTAAAACTGAATTATCTAAGGCTTTGGCTTCTCAACTTTTTGATAGTGAAAATGCCTTAATTAGAATAGACATGTCTGAATATATGGAAAAACACTCTATAAGTCGTTTAATTGGTGCTCCTCCTGGTTACGTTGGTTACGAAGCAGGTGGACAATTAACAGAAGCAATCAGAAGAAAACCTTATTGCGTTTTGCTCTTCGATGAAATTGAAAAAGCACATAAAGATGTTTTCAATGTATTGCTACAGATACTCGACGAAGGCCGAGTAACTGATGGACAAGGAAGAACAACAAATTTCAAAACCACTATTATTATTCTCACCAGTAATTTAGGAAGCGAATTAATCTCTGAAAATGTTGTAACTAATAATCCGTCGACAAATATAGATGAACTTATTAATCAAGAACTGAAATCAAATTTCAGGCCTGAGTTCCTAAATAGGCTTGATGAAATAATTAATTTTGAACCGCTTAAAAAAGAAACTCTACTTAAAGTAGTCGATTTACAATTAAACCGTTTACGAGAAAGGTTAGAAGCTAAAGGAATCGAGCTTGAAATTGATGGTGATGTATTATCTTTGATTACTGAAATTGGATACAACCCAAGTTATGGTGCTAGACCCTTAAAAAGAGTGATTCAAAAAGAATTAGAAAGTGAAATAGCAAAATATATCCTTAAAGGCAAATATAAAGAAGGAAGCACTATAAAGATAGAAAATAAAGACTCAAAATTAATTTTCAACTAAAAAGCTTTAAACGTTAATTGTATTTCAACAAGAAGTCTTAATATCTTCAGGATTGAACCACTCAGGGAGGAAGGTATAACAAGCAGAATTAACATCATTTTCATGTGCTATTGCTTTCCAACAACAAGATCTACCTTTTTCTCTTGAAAATAATAAATCATTAGCCCATCCCCACACTAATTCAGCGGTTGATTCCATACCAACATTATTCATAACTCTGAGATCTAGTACTTCTTTAGAGTGAAGGTCTTTCCATGTCTCAAGAAGAGGATCATCAAAATTGACTAAAAAAGTATGATCAAAATGCTCTCTTAACTTCTCTTCCAAAGGCCTCAGACTTGAAAAATCGACAACGAAGCCATTTTCATCAAGTTCGTTTGAAGCAAAACAAAAGGTAAAGCTTCGACTGTATCCATGAACATAACGACAATGTCCTTTATGTTTCCATTGACGGTGTGAGCATGGATAGTCTTTAAAATGCTTTGAGCAATTAAATGGAATATCTTTAATCGTCATAAAAAGATGAATAAAAAACCAATAGAGGATTAAATTTAAATAATTAGAGTTAAAAGCCTATTTGGCTTAATTAAAAATGCTTTTTATAGATAATCTACATTTTGATCAAAATGGACTGATCCCAGCCATAGCTCAAGATTGGGTCGATGGCTCAATTTTAATGATGGCATGGATGAACAAAGAATCCATTACGAAAACATTAGAATCTGGTGAAGTTCACTATTGGAGTCGGTCAAGGAAAGAACTTTGGCACAAAGGGAAAACTAGCGGTCATTTTCAAAAACTGAAAGGAATTAGAACTGATTGCGATTCAGATACAATACTTTTATCAATTGAGCAAATTGGTTCAATCGCCTGTCATACAGGGAAAAGAAGTTGTTTCTTTAAAGATTTAGAAACAAATGAAGACGTTCTTTACCCTCCATCTGATGCATGTAGTGAATTATTCAAAGTGATAGAGAGTCGTAAACGTAATCCTGAAGAGGGCAGCTATACAAATAGTCTCCTAGAGGAAGGCAATAATAAAATCCTAAAAAAGATAGGCGAAGAAACAGCAGAATTTATTATGGCTTGTAAAGATAAAAATCCTATTTCAGTTGCTAATGAGGCTGCCGATCTAATTTTCCATATGCAAGTTTCTTTAGCCCATCAAAACGTTTCCTGGGAAGACGTTCTGAAAGTTCTAGTTAAAAGAAGAGGAGCTCCAAGAAGAAATCAGTAGCGAAAGAAGCAACACTTAATATTATTTTTTCATTTATAAATTAAGTTTCTTTGGTAAAAGAGAAAGAATTAAATTCATAAAAAAGTCTTGAAAGAGAAAAAAATGAATAAACCGATTTTCTTAAATCTTTGCTAAAAAAACGTTTTCCTTAAATCTGAGATAGCAATTATAAATAATTATTGGAGACTAAAAAATCTTTAAAGAGGTTGATAGTTCAAAAAACTACTTTGAAAACATCATTGATACCAGTGATTTATAAGAAATCTTTATTAAAAAATAATTTATTTAAACGCATTTTAAACAAGACCAGTAGAAATTATAAAAAGCTTCTTTTGGCAAAATTGACCTAGTGAAAGCATTAAGAATAGATAAAGGATAAATAATAAATTCCGAACACTTTATTACGCCTATTGAAAGTAAACAATTTTTCTCTAGGTTAATAATACAAGGAGGAATAAATCGTGAGTTCATTAAGCGACTTTCTTGGAGAAATAGGAAGACACGAATTGCTCACACCAGAGCAAGAGCTCACGATGGGTAGAGAAGTGCAAGCAATGGTTGCTCTTAATGAACGCTGCCAACAAGCTGGTGGTAATGGGCCAGAGTGCGAGTATTCAAGCGCAGAAAAGAAAAAAATTAAATCAGGTGAGCGTGCCAAGAATCAAATGATCACTGCGAATTTGAGACTTGTTGTGAACTTGGCTAAACGCTATCAAGGTAAAGGTCTTGACCTCCTTGATTTGATTCAAGAAGGTACCCTAGGGTTAACGAGAGCTGTTGAGAAATACGATCCCAAAAGAGGCCATCGATTTTCAACTTACGCTTATTGGTGGATTAGGCAAGGACTAAATAGAGCGCTGTCAACACAAAGTAGAACTATAAGAATTCCTGTAAACATAAATGAAAAGCTAACAAAACTTCGTGCTGCCAAATCTCGACTAATGCAAGAACTTGGAGTTCATCCCTCAACTAATCAAATAGCAATACAAATGAAAATCCCTATAGAGGAAGTAGAAGAATTGCTTGCATGCGAGTTGAGAAGTATCACAGTAAGTTTGCAAGGTGCAGTCAAATCAAAAGCAGATCCCTCAGAGCTTGTCGATATTCTTCCAAGTGAGGAGGTACCTCCTATGGAACTAGCCGAATTAGCAGAAAGAAGTGCTTCTGCTTGGTCATTATTAGATAAATCAAATCTCACACCCAAGGAGAGAACAATACTAAGTCTTCGATTTGGCCTAGATGGATCTAATGAATGGAGGACCTTAGCTGAAGTAGCAAGACAAATGAATTGCAGCAGAGAATATTGCAGACAAGTTGTACAACGCGCATTAAGGAAATTGAGAAAGACAGGGATTCAAAGTGGTCTTTTAGAGACAAGTATTTAATTGTGGTTAGTTCAAGAAACTCAGATAAAGAAGTATTTGAAGCAGAAGTACTTGAAAGTTCTGTTATCGACGAGGGCATACTTAAAAAGATCTTATTAAGAGCAGGCAGAGTCATTGCACAGCCTGCTTTAGAGGGGTTTGAACTCATCATTGACAACTCAACTCCTCCCCAAGTAAGAATATCCATAATGGGAGCACTTACTTATTTAATTGTGCCTGTTGATTTAATTCCCGACTTTATTCCTGCCACTGGTTTTAGCGATGATCTTGTTGCTCTAACTGCTGCAATTGGTCTTTGGCAACATCACATCACTCCAGAAATAAGGTTCAGAGCAAAATCTAAGCTAGATAAATGGTTCCCTCTATGAGCAAAGAACGCTGGTCTAAAAATATCGAAGAAGATCTAATACTTCTTATCAAAGATTGGTTGAAACAGATTGGCAGAACCCAATCGGAACTTTGCCAAACTCTTAATCTCCCTTCAGCAAGAATACCAACTTTAATTGAATCTTTAAAAAAAGATTTTAATTCTGGTGGTATACCAAAAATTGCTAATCGACTTTGTGAAGTTGAAGAGTTATGGACAAACGGAGGAGGAGGGAAAACAAAGAAAAGCTTTGAATTAAATTCTTCTGGACAACTTGATCTTCTTGACGAAATTTGTGAGGATCTTTCAAAAATTAATTTCAATAAATAAAATTTACAAGTCTATGGAAAAAAGTTTGAATTTTTTTTGCATTAAAATAAGAGCCTTTTTGCTAATCAGTTTTTGTTGTACATTTTTTTATTTATGTTTGCCGAAAGAGCTCAATGCTTTTGAGACGGATTTAGGGGAAAATCTTTTCAAACACAACTGTTCTGCATGTCACATTAATGGCGGTAACATAATCAGAAGGTCAAAGAATTTGAAAATTTCATCATTAAAGCGTAATGGAATTGACAATCCAGAAGTCATAGCCAAGATAGCTAGACAAGGGATAGGAATAATGAGTGGCTATGAAGATGTATTAGGAGAGAATGGCGATCAACTTGTAGCTAATTGGGTCTGGGAACAAGCTCAAAAAGCTTGGGTCCAGGAGTAGATTTCGAAATCAGTCCATATTCCCTCTCTCCAGTAAACGTCATCTTTGATAAGACTTCTAATATGCTCAATGTCCTCAGATTTAAAAATCCCAAAAACATATCTATTACATTTTGTCGGTCCTAATGTTATTAATGTACCTTCTTCTTTAAGTAATGAAAGTCTTTGAAGATGCTCTTCCCTAAAAGGTGTTCTCTTTATTAGAGCATCTTCACAATAAGACCCCCAAAGGACAAATTGATCCATAATTTTCAAATTAAATTAAGAGAATATTTCTCAAAATAAACATAGAAAGGAATTCGATTTTCAGCTTGATCTGTTGCCATTTTTAAAAACATTAATTAGTTGCTGCCCTTAGTTCTTTACAAAAAGAACCAGCTTCTTCGACTTTCATTCCCATAGAAGCATTAGCAATTCTTTTAACTAGAGCACTACCAACAATTGCACCATCTGCTCCCCATTCTCTAACTTGTTGGATATGTTTTACTTCCGAGATTCCAAAGCCAACAGCAATCGGACTAGATGAAGAGTGTTTTAGTTGCTTAACAAGAGTACCAACATTATCTTTTAGTGAAGACCTTTCTCCTGTGACTCCAGTAACACTAACTAGATAAGTAAATCCATTAGAAGTCTCTGCAATTTTTTTCATACGATCCTTGGGTGTAGTAGGAGCAACTAATAGAACCAAATCAATTTCTTTAGATTCAGCCATCTCAGAAAGTTTCTCTGCTTCCTCTAAAGGAAGATCCGGAACGACAAGTCCTGAGACACCTACTTCCGAAGCTTGTAAGCAAAATTCTTCCAGACCTTTATTGATAAGTGGATTTGAGTAAGTAAATAGAATTATTGGTATTTTCAATTGATCTCTCAATTTAGACAACATTTGAAAAACCCTGTCAGGAGAGGTTCCTGCAGAGAGCGCGCGAGAAGCTGCTAATTGAATAATCGGTCCGTCTGCTAAAGGATCACTATATGGAATACCTAGCTCAATCATGTCAGCGCCATTAGATTGAAGTTCTAACAAAATCTTTGCTGTAGTTTCCAAATCAGGGTCACCTGCCATAAGGAAAGGCATGAGTGCAATTCTGTTCTCCTTTTTTATTTTGGAAAAAGACCTACTGATATTTGTACTTTTCAATGTTCTAAGCATTGGGTATCTATCTTTTTTATCATTTTTGTATCCCTAAGAGTGAAAAATTATTGAGATTTAGTAATTAAAACTTAAGTTTATTCAATACTTTCTTCCTCAATGGTTTTTAGTAATTCAATTTTTTCTTCATCTGTCATAGCCTCAAACTTTTCTCTAATTTTTTCAACAGTCAATTTTTCATAAGCCTCTCTGTATCTTTTACGTTGCTCCATAAAAGTCATATTTCCTGAAAAAACTCTGAAAAGGTAAGAGGCTGTCCATGCAAAGATAATTAGAATTAATATTGACTGTGCTGCAATACCAGCTGATATTGATTCAAATCCAAGCAACTGAAATACTTCATATCCCAAGCCTCCTAAAACAAAAACAGTCAAGCCTATTTGAAAAACCTGTGCTCTGGTCAAAGTTCAAAACTCCTCTTTTCCATTCATTCTTAAATTAAGAAACGGTGCAAACAAAACCATTCCAGGAAAGAAAAGAAACACAAGTCCATATATAAAAAGGCGTTCTAACTTTCCCATAACATTCCAACGATTATTCATCCAATAAAAAAGAAATAAAGGAACTACCAATAAATACATTCCCCCCAATACCACATAAGCAGATAATGTAATTATCGGATTAAAAGCTCCTATTAATCCAAAAGGGATTAAACACACAATCGAGATACAAAACATCATGGGAGTGGGGGGACTTGAACCCCCACGGCCAAAAAGCGGCCAACAGATTTTAAGTCTGGTGCGTCTACCAATTCCGCCACACTCCCCAGTGATAGCAAGGGTTGTCACAATGCTAGAGATTCAACTCTAAGCCATTTACATATTAGCGTAAATGTATGTGCTTAAATCAGTACTCTTAAGAATATCTAGAGTTAAATAATTATTGGAGGGATCATTCACCAATCTCACCAATCTTCCCCTATTGACCAGCCAAGAGTTTCACCTGAATGAAATGGTTTTACAAAATCATTGGGATCACCATCTAATCCAACGTCAATCATTTGAGGTACGGAAATATCTTTTTTAACGAAAGTTATTTTCTCTGTGTTTAAAGGTAATTCATAAAAAGTTGCTCCATTAATACTTGAAAAAGCTTCAAACCTATCTAGGGCATTTTCTTCTTCAAAAACTTTTAAATAGCTTGCTAAAGCGAAAGGGGCATTAAAGATTCCTGCACATCCACATGAGCTTTCCTTAAACCTACGAGTATGAGGTGCTGAATCAGTTCCAAGGAAAAAGCAAGGTTTACCACTAGTCGCCGCTTGTCTTAGAGCAATACGATGAATTTCACGTTTAGCTGTGGGTAAGCAATAAAAATCACTCCTTAACCCACCATTGAACATTGCATTTCGATTGATATGGAGATGATGAGGTGTGATTGTAGCTGCTAAATCAAACTCACTGTTTTCTACAAAGTCGATTGCATCTATTGTCGTGATATGTTCCAAAACCACTTTAAGTGATGAAAATCTTCGTAATAATGGTTCAAGATGTCGCTCAATAAAAACAGCTTCTCTATCAAATACATCAATATTAAAATCGGTAACTTCTCCATGAATCAATAATGGCATTCCAATTCTTTCCATCGTCTCAAATAAATTGTCGACTTTACTTATATCTGTAACTCCATAAGAGGAATTAGTTGTCACATTAGCTGGATAGAGCTTTGCCCCATGGAATACACCTTCTCTAAAGCCTCTCTCTAAGACCTCCGGAGGCATATCGTCTGTAAGATATGCTGTCATTAATGGGGTGAAAGAGACACCTTCAGGGATAGACTGGATAATTCTTTTTTTATACTCTTGTGCTTGGTCTAAAGTAGTTATCGGCGGATCAAGATTAGGCATGATAATTGCACGGCAAAACACATCTGCTGTGTGACTTAAAACACCTTTAAGAATCTTTCCATCTCTCAAATGCAAATGCCAATCATCCGGCTTTAATAATGAGATTTGATTAACAGAAGCAATCACAGTATTAAAGCTTTTTCAATGTATATCTTATCCAAACTTGATTCATAAGTCTTCAAGTATCAATAAGGAGCTAATGTATTAAGATAATACCAAATAGAAATAATATAAATTAATTCACTACTTTAGTTTCTCAATAAATCACTAAATTATGCCATCAATATTATTGTCATTTTTAGAGCTTATTGCTGGGATACTTTTACTTTTTAGCGGTGGAGAGTTCTTTATTCAAGGATCTGTAGCTCTTGCCTTAATCCTTGGGATCCCTCAGCTAGTTATTGGTTTAACAATAGTATCTCTCGGAACAAGTGCACCAGAACTATTTGTGAGTGTTAACTCCTCTCTTGCTGGATCAGATAGTCTAGCTTTGAGCAACATTGTTGGCAGCAATATTTTCAATGTGATGGTGGTTCTTGGAGGAAGTGCACTTTTACGACCTTTAAGAGTTGAAAGTCGTCTTGTAAGGAGAGACATTCCTCTTCTTTTAGGAGTATCAACTGCCGTTTGGGGGATGGCCGCTTCAGAGCTGATAACTTGGCAATTTGGAGTAGCTTTAATAGTTGCGCTAATAATAAATACAACATGGGAAATTCGTACAGCAAGAGAGGAACCTCAAAAGACCCAAGAAGCAGAGCCAGAAATCAATATCGAAAAAGACTCAACAAGTTTATTAAATGCAGGTGTGAAATTATTAGGTGGTATTTTCTTACTTACTATTGGATCACGACTATTAATAGAAGGCGCATCTACTATTGCAGGATTATTAGGGGTAAGTGAAGCTATAATTGGGTTAACAATAGTTTCGCTGGGAACCTCTTTACCTGAGTTAATCACGTCATTAGTGGCCGCTATTCGTGGTCAAACTGATCTAGCGATAGGCAACGTAATTGGAAGTTGTTTATTAAATCAATTACTAGTTTTAGGTAGCTGTTCTGTATTATCTGGAAGGAGTGGTTTAGTCGTTGAGAATTTACTAATAACTAAGGATATTCCTATCATGGTAATTACTACTCTTGCGTGCATGCCAATTTTTTGGACAAAAGGAATAATTAGCAGAGGAGAAGGTGGTGTTTTATTAGGATTGTATATGCTTTACATTGCAGACAAAATAATACCTCTAACTCTACCAAGTTTACATTCAGCATTCAAAGAATTAGTTTTTATAGCCATATCATTATCAATCATAATAATTATATATAAGACAATTGCTTACTGGTTAAGACTAAGAAAAAGTTCTAATAACTAATGCCTTTATATAAATCATTTCATTGTCACAAATTCCTCGGCTATTGTAGGATGCAATGCCATTGTATTATCAAAATCAGATTTTTTAGCGCCTAGCATTAGCGAGATTGATGCCATCTGAATAATCTCAGATGCATTCTCACCAATCATATGACATCCCAAAATTTTATTATTATTTTTATCAACAATTAGCTTTAAAATACATTTAGGGCCATTCTTTGGTAATGATTTAGATAAGGGCCTAAATATTGATCTATATACTTTAATATTATCTTTTCCAATCAATTTGATAGCCTTCTCTTCAGTTATGCCGACAGAAGCTATTTCAGGCTGACTAAATACAGCATAAGGAACAAAATCATAGTTAACCTTACGATCTGATTCGCCATAATTTCTATCAGCAAACTTTCTACCCTCATCAATTGCAACAGGTGTCAAGTTGATCCTGTCAGTGACATCTCCTATAGCAAAGATATTAGAAATGTTTGTTTTACTTTCACTATCAACTTTAATTTTATTTTCAAGAATTTCTATGCCCGCTTGTTCTAACTTCAACCCATCTAAAAATGGCTCTCTCCCAGTAGCAAAAAGCAATCCATTCGAGTCAAACTCTTTACCTGTATTTGTTTTTATAATTAAAGATCCAGGAGTTCCTTTTAGTGAAGAAACATTCTCACTAAACTTTAAATTAATTCCTTTGTTTTTCATTGCCTCGGTTAATGCTGAAGAAAGTTCAAAATCAAATCCTCTTAAGATTCTTTCACTTCTAACTAATTGAGTAACGTCAACACCTAAACCCTGCAATATGCATGCAAATTCACATGCAATATACCCCGCACCAACAATTGTAATTTTTTTTGGAAAGCTTTTAAGAAGAAACATATCATCACTTGTCCAGCCTAAAGATGCTCCCTCGATTCTTGGCCTTTTAGGTCTTCCTCCTACTGAGATAAGGATTTTTTCTCCATAAAGTTCATTCAAAGACTCTCCATTCTCTCGGTTTTTTATGGCAACACAATTTGAATTTCTAAACTCACCCCAACCTTTAAAAAGCTCAACATTAGCCTTATTTAAAAAATTCTCATGTAATTCATTCAGCCTTTGAACTTCTTTTCGAACATTGGTTAATAAAACCTCTGATTTAATTTTTAAATTATCAAAATCAAATCCATAAGAGGGTGCAGACAACAGACTATCTAAAAGAGAAGAACCACAAACCAATAGTTTTTTAGGAACACAACCTCTGATTACACATGTTCCCCCAACAAGATCACCCTCGACTATCGCGACAGAGGCTCCATAACTAGCAGCTTTTTTTGCAGCAGCCAATCCGCCAGATCCTGCACCAATGACAATTAAATCAAAAGACTTTTTCAATTTTGCAACCTAGTATTATTTCCCTATTCTCATTGAAATAAATGAATTCAACCAGAAATGCAATGAGTTGGGAAGAATTAGCAATATATGCGGCTAATCCAATTGATCAAATCAATGGGTTGAACAACCCATATTCCCCACTTCGTCTTTTTAATAAAAGTAAGTCCAAAGCAATTGTTACTCTTTACAGAGATAATCATGCTTGGTGTCCTTATTGCCAAAAAGTTTGGATTTGGTTAGAGCTTAAGAAAATTCCCTACCAGGTTAAAAAAGTAACAATGCGTTGCTATGGAGACAAGGAAAGATGGTATTTAAGCAAAGTACCCTCAGGAATGCTCCCTGCAATAGAAATTGAGAACCATGTAATAACAGAAAGCGATGAGATCCTATTTGTATTAGAGGAAATTTATGGACCTTTAGGCAAATCACTAAACGATAAGAAAGTATTAGAACATAGAAGACTTGAAAGAGAATTATTCTCATCATGGTGTAATTGGTTATGCCGCAACTCTCTTTTCCAAATTCAAGAAGAACAAAAGAAAGAAAATTTCAAAAATGTTGCAACTAAATTTGAGGAAGAATTACAAAAGGATGCTTCAGGGTGGCTCACACCAATCTCAACAGAACATGGTGAAAAGCCTGGATCAGCAGATGTTATTTTTATTCCATATGTTGAAAGAATGAATGCCTCATTGGCTTACTACAAAGGATATTCATTAAGAGAAGAGCATCCTTTTATAAACACATGGCTTAAAAATCTAGAGAAACTTGATGAATATAGAGGAACTCAAGGAGATTTTCATACTCATGCTCACGATTTACCTCCTCAAATGGGAGGTTGCTTTACTTATTCAAACGCAAAGCAACAATTATTTTCCCAAGAGATTGACATTGGTTCTGGATTAGGACAATTAGAGTTAATAGATTCCAAAGTCGATCAAAAATCTGAACAAAAATATGAGGCATTAGCTTTAGAAAGAGTTATCAAACATAAAGAGAGAATTATTGCTGTTAGCCCAATGAAAAATAAATTATTTGATCAGCCATTAAGAGCAGCCTTAACTTCTATGATTTCAAAACAAGATTGCTCTCCGGAAAAGAATAGTGCCTCTGCCTTACGATACCTCCGAGATAGAATTTCGGTCCCAAGGGATATGCCTTTACTATCGGGAAGATTGTTTAGGCAAGCTCTTGAACGCACAGCATGTATTGATGGTAGTGCTCTAGGTCCAGAAATACCTATAAGAAATAGACTCGATCAAAATCCTAAACAATTTGATTAAAAATAAGATTCCTCTAACTATGGAATATTAAATTCAACGACGTTTTCGTGAATCAATCTGAAGAAGATCCTTCACTTTTTGAACCTGACTTGCTAATTGCGGCTCACTTGATAATTTCTTTTCTACTTGTTCAATGGCATACATTACTGTTGTATGATCCTTTCCCCCAAAAGATTCTCCAATACGAGGAAGACTTAAATCTGTTCCATGACGCATTAGATACATACCTACCTGTCTTGCCTGACTAACAGGCCTACGTCTACTAGGACTCCGCATTTCTTCCTCAGTGACTCCAAAGACTTCAGCCACTTTTTCTAGTACTTGCTTAGGCTTAACTTCTACTCCTTGTCCAGTAGGATCAAGCATCGGTGCTACTGATTCCACTGTCATTGGCAACCCTGTTATGGAGGCAAAAGCAACAGCACGAGTAAATGCTCCCTCTAACTCTCTTATATTAGAGGTGAATCTTCCAGCTATAAACTGAATCAAATCTCTTGGCAAGCGCATCCTTTCATGCTCAGCTTTTTTTTGTAATATTGCCATTCTCGTTTCCAAATCGGGCGCTTGTATATCTGCAATTAGTCCCATTGAGAATCTTGAAATCAATCGTTCTTGCAAACGAGGTATCTGACTTGGTGGCCTATCACTTGTAAGAACAATTTGCCTACCGGCCTCGTGCAAAGCATTAAAAGTATGAAAGAATTCTTCTTGGGTATATTCTTTACCCTCTATAAATTGAATATCGTCGACCAAAATCAAATCAGCTTCTCTATATCTATTTCTGAAAGCCTGCATTCCATCTTTTCTGATCGCAACTATTAAATCATTAGTAAAGGTCTCAGTAGAAACATACGCAACCTTTGCTCCCGGATCTATTTCCAATCTGTAATGACCAATAGATTGCATGAGATGGGTTTTACCTAGACCAACTCCTCCACAAATAAATAATGGATTAAACTCACGACCAGGGGCCTCGGCTACTGCCATTGCTGCAGCATGAGCCATCCGACTATTGGGACCTACAACAAATCTATTAAAAACATATCGAAGATTTAAACCAGGTAAAAATTTTTTTATTGGGGTATGCTTCGATCTAACGTCTGAATTCTCAGGAGAAACAAGAGAGTTATTTTCTACATTTGAAAAAGTCTTTTTTTTATTGCTTTTATTTGATGAAAACTCTTCCTTAACTTTTATATAAACCTTAACGTCATGGCCAAATATCTCTGATGCAATCTCTTCAATTGTACGAGAGTAATTTTTCCTTAACCAATCACTTGTAAAGCTATTTGGAGCAAGCAAAGTCAAACAGCCATCTTTGAAATCAAAGAATTCAGCAGGGCGTATCCATGTTTCGTATGAAGGCTTACTTAAATTCTTTTGCAGTAATTGCTGCACCTTCGTCCATAGCTCATTCCGAGTTGGCACAGGCATTACATAATGGAATATGAGTGTAGCTAAAAACTTTAATCAGTCATTCTTAAATTTGGGAATCCAGTTCTATAATTTAGAGTACATTATCCCAAAAATCAGCCATCACAATGGATTAGAAAGATCAATGCAGGTATTTATTTATTTTCTTTCAGAACAAAAATTAATCAGATGCAATGAACAGTAACTTAAGCTTTAAAAAGATGGAATGATCTGAGATTAATCACTATGGATCTTGTTAAAAGTAAAATAGAAGATACAAAAAGATTCAAAACAAACTACAAAGCAACAATAATTTTAATGACGAGATGGCACGCTGCATATAGATGTAAAAGTCGTTTATCAAAGGATATAGGGGCCTTTAAAGCGGCAAAGATACAAGAGAAACTAACAAATCACACAATCAATGTAGCCAAAGAAATTCAAAAAAAAGGTATCGCAGAAATAAAAGTTGCCATCGATGGAATTGGTATTAAAGCCGCAAAAAAATGGGCATTATTAAATAAAGTCAAAACGGTAGCAATTCAAGGTCCTGGAAATCTAGGAACAAAAATGAAAAGACAGTTTTTAAAGACTCATTCTGAAAAAACTCTTTCACACAAAACTAGAAAACCTATTTTACTAATTGGAACGGATTTGCCATCAATTTCGCATTTTGAATTAATTCAAGCAATCCAAATACTAAATAAGAAAGAAATGGTTTTAGGCCCTTCAAGTGACGGCGGATATTGGCTTATAGGACTATCTCATAAACTTTTAAATCCTTTATGTTCCTGGCCATTTTCTGGTATAAGTTGGGGAACAGATAAAGTCCTTCAACAAACAATTCGATTAGCATCCTCAAATCAAATCAATTATCAACTTCTTCAAAATAAAAATGATTTGGATAATATTATGGATTTATCAACATGGCTAGATTACAAAAGTTTCCGACTATCAGCATCATCATACCAACTTTAAATGAAGCGATTCACCTACCTCTTCTCATCGCTGATTTAAATGCCTGGCCATATAATTTTGAATTAATCATAGTTGACGGTGAAAGCACAGATTTAACTGTTTCTATTGCAAAGATACAAGGAATAGATGTTATTAAAAGCCCAAAAAAAAATAGAGGATATCAATTAAAAATTGGTGCTTCAAAGGCAAAAGGGGATTGGTTTTTATTTCTACATGCTGATAGCAGATTAGACTCAACTTGGGCAAAAAGTATCTATAAAATAATACAAAATAAGACATCAAAAAATCTTGCATGGTATTTCGACTTTAAAATAAAAAGAGATAATATAGAGTTTAGATTTTTAGAACTAGCTGTAGCGCTAAGAAGCCAATTTTTTCAACTCCCTTATGGAGATCAAGGTTTACTAATACATAAAGATCTATATTTCAATGCAGGGGAGTTCTCTTCCTTAAAAATAATGGAAGATCTCGACTTCATAACAAGAATTACTAAAATCACTAAAGTACGGCGTATTAGAGAAAATATATATACAGATGACATAAAGTGGTCTGATACGAATATAATTAAACGCGCAATTAAAAACGCTAAATTAAGAAAAAAGTGGCGACAGGGTTATGACATTGATTACTTATCAAAAGAATACAATTCATAATTTTTTAAAGTAAGCTAACTGCTTAATTTGAATACCAAAATGCACATTTATTACCTTTTGGTTCTAAAGTCCAACCTTGCCTCTTATAAAAAGTAATCACATCAGAATCAGCAAACAAAGTTACTCTACTAATACCTTCTCTTTTTAAACATCTCATCAAATATGACATAAGTTCCTTTCCTAATCCATAACCTTGATAAACAGGATTAATTGCTACATCCCAAATTGTTGCATCAATAAATCCATCCCCAGTGCATCTTGCAAAACCAATCAACCTTGGAAATTTAGGATCATGTTGCCATAGCCCAACCTTAAGCAAGCTATTATCTAGAGCTCGCTTTACTCTCCTCAGCGGTCTTCTACCCCAACCAACTGCTTGAAGAAGTTGCTCAAGTTCAATTAAATCAAAAGATTTTGAATTACTAAACACAAAAAGAGAAGTATTATCTTCGTTAAAGTATTGAAGAGCTTGTTGTCCGTATATATTTTTTAATGTTTCATCAGAAAGCATATTTTCATTTTTCCATCCTGGCATACCTATTTTTTTTGATCCTAAATTAATCATAAATTAATACTATTTAGATGGTTGTTAGACCTTTTTCTTGCAAATCAGAAAGTTGCGAATAAAGTCCGCCTAAAGCCCTCAACTCTTCATGAGTACCTTGCTCAATTAGACTTCCTTTTCTCATTACAAGTATGCGATCAGAAGCTTCTATTGTCGCTAATCTATGGGCGATTACTAGCGCTGTCCTTTTCTCTAACAATCTATCAAGATCTCTTTGCAAAGTCGCCTCAGTTGATGGGTCCATAAAAGCAGTTGCCTCATCCATAATTAATACTTTTGGATCTCTTATTGCAACTCGTGCAATAGACAAAAGTTGCCTCTCACCTGAAGAAAGATTTCCTCCTCTTTCTCGGATATAAGTATCCAATCCATTTGGCAACTTTTTCAATAAAGTATTTAGGCCTAAGTCACTACATATATCTTTCAAGTGTTGATTATCTATTGAAGAGTCTAAACGAATATTATCAGCAACATTTCCGCTAAATAGGAAAGTATCTTGAAGAACAACTCCAAGCTGTTTCCTTAAGGAATCGATAGGTATATTTTTAATGTTTTGACCATCTATGTATATGTTGCCCCTTTGAGGTTCATAAAGTCTACATAATAATCTAATTAAGGTAGTTTTCCCCGAACCAGTTGGTCCTACAAGAGCAACATGCTCGCCAGGTTTAATTTTGAAACTTAAATCATTTATTATTGGTTCATCTTCTCTATAAAAAAAACTTACGTTTTCAAATAAGACCTCCCCACAAACAATTTTGCTTGAATTTATTAATTTTTTATTCACTGCCTTAGGTTTGATTTGATCATAAATCTCGATTTTTTTCTCAAGCAATTCACTTATTCTTTCAACTGCTGTTAAGCCTCCCTGTATTTGAGTAAATCTCTCTGCCAACTGTCTTAGTGGTTCAAATAGCCTTTGTGAATAAAGAATAAATGTCGTAAGGGTTCCTAATCCCATTGCTCCTGCAGTAACCATGTAACCTCCAAGAGAAATAACTAAAGCAACTGCTGCCAATGAGACCCATTCAATAAATGCAGAAATACTACTGTCGTAAAAGATGGTACCGTTTACAGCATTTTTATAATTAGTTCCAGTTTTAAAGAAGTTTTGACCGTTCAATGATTGTCTTCTAAACATTTGAACAACTTCGAGGCCTTGTAGATTCTCCTGAAAGTTTGCATTCAATTGGGAAAGTTCTTCTCTAACTTTATAATTTTGTTTTCGATAACGTTTTTGTAGCCATAGTATAAATAATGTTACTGGTATTTGAACTATCAAAAGTAGAATACCTAATCTCCATTCAATTAGAATCATAGTTATTGATATAACTATAAGACTTACAAAGTCAGCTAAAACACCTACAGCTCCACTACCAAAAACTTCTGATAATGCATCAACATCACTAGTTAATCTTGTAAGCAATTTACCAACAGGCATTTTGTCATGAAAACGCAACGACAATGACATGGAATGAGAAAATAAATCATTCCTAATGCGCGCAGTCAGCCTCTGACCTACAGACTGAATATTGTATGACTGAAATCCCTGCAATCCAAGTCTTAGTATGACTGTTATGAATAATATTCCTACTATAAACCTAATTGACAATTGATTAGACAAGTTATCAAACAACGGTACTGTTTCCTCTCCTCTTAAAACAGAAATAGCTTGACCTACTAGAAGAGGTTGAATTGCACCCGCTAATGCGACAGGTATTAAAATTAAAAGTATAAGAACCAAACGTTTTCTCTCTTTTTTTAAATACTTTCCAAGCTTCTTAACTCTTCGAAAATCATTTTTTGCCATCAGAATTTAGTCTGAGATTGGATTTGAATTGAATCAATAATTTCTTGAAGGGGGCCTTTATCAAGTCTCAGGGATAGTGGATGTCCAACCAGCCGAGCACTTGATTTAAAAAGTTCTTCAATTTCTATAAGCCCATTATCTCTAAGAGTACGACCAGTCGCGACTAAATCAACGATTGCTTCAGCCATACCTGTTATGGGACCCAGTTCAACTGATCCACTCAAATGTACCAACTGAACGGGCAAATCAATTTGATCAAAAAAATTCTTTGCGCAGTTTGTAAATTTACTTGCCACGCGGCAGTTTGGTGGCAAGTCAGAAGCACTCAAATAACCACTGCTCGATTTAACTGCAACAGACATATGACACTCTCCAAAACCAAGATCTACTAAATTAGCTACTTGCAATTTCTGCTCTTGTAAAACATCAAAACCGACTATTCCCAGTTGCGCCTGGCCATAAGATACGTAGACAGGAACATCGCTGTTTCGAACCAAAAGAGCTTTCGCTCGTCCACAAACTGAAGGAACCATCAATTGCCTATTGCTATCTTCTAAAACAGCAGAGAAATCAAGTCCAACGTCAGAAAACATTGAGACTGATTCCCTCAACAAAGCACCTTTAGCTAAAGCAACAGTAAACATGAAAAAAACTATTGGGGTGGACTTTAACTATTCCATTAACTAGATAAACAATGTTAGAGAAAAAAAGCGAGTTCACTATTTACCCAATCACTGTCTTACAGGACAATATCGTATGGGTATGGGTCCACAATTGCAATGCAGTGGTAGTAGATCCTTCGATCTCGGGCCCAGTAGAAAAATGGCTTTTAGAAAAAGAGCTAACATTAAAAGCTATTCTTCAGACACATCATCACGATGACCATATTGGTGGTACACAAAAGTTAATCAGAAGATGGCCGGATGCAAAGGTAATTGCATCAAAAAAAGAACTTATAAGAATCCCTTTTCAAACATTTTCGGTTGATGATAATGATATCTTTCATTTAATGGATAGTGAGATCAAAGTTATCGAAGTACATGGTCATACTAACAACCACATAGCTTTTTATGTAACAAAGAAAAACGCTAAATATAATATATTATTTCCTGGAGATACTGTTTTTGGTGGGGGTTGTGGTCGCCTTCTAGAAGGAACTCCGTCTCAAATGTTTGAAAGTTTGTATAAACTTAACTCTCTACCAGAAAACACTAAAATATACTCTGCTCATGAATATACAGAAAACAATTTAAAATGGGCATTAACTTTAGAGTCTAACAATATTTCTATTCTCGAAAGATTAAAACGAGTTCAAGATAAGCGTCAGAAGGGAATACCTAGTCTCCCATCAACAATTTCTGAAGAAAGAAAAACAAATCTATTTTTAAGAGCCAAAAATGTCGAAGAATTTACAATGCTAAGAGAGCACAAAGATAGTTGGAAATGTTAAATTCTAATTTAAGTATCAAAACTCTTAATTCAAGACTAATCATTCATGAAAAGTTCAGCTATAGAGCCAATTGAAACAAATTCCGCGCCTAAACCAGTTGGCCCCTACAACCAAGCTGTTTTAGTGGAAAACTGGTTGTATTGCTCAGGACAAATTGCTATAGACCCTTCAACTGGGGTAATGATCGGGAATGGAAATATAGAAGAAGAAACTAGACAGGTTTTAAAAAATTTAATGGCCGTAGTTGAAGCCGCTGGTGGAAAAAATTCAAATGTAGTAAGAACAACCATTTATTTAACTGATTTAAATGACTTCGCAAAAGTAAATGCTATTTATGCAGAAACCTTTTGCGAAAAAGCTAGCCCAGCAAGAGCATGCGTTGAAGTATCGAATCTTCCTAAGGGTGGAAAAATTGAGATAGATTGCATAGCCTGGCTAGGAAAGGAAAAATAAAAAACCACTTTGTGACGAAAAAAGAGCTTGCCACTTTGCTAATTGGCCCCTTTATTGTCTAAATTAATAATTGATTCGCAATAGACAATGTCCACTGCCAAGTTGACTATTGGCGAACTAGAAGCAGGATACCCTCTCTACTGCAAAGCACTTAGGAGGCTCTTGCAACAAGGACGTACCTCTGATCAAATTCAAAGAACAGTTTGCTGGAGTCATTTGGAGACTCTTAATCGTTGTTTGCCAGGAAGATATAAAACACCCTCTTATCTAATGGCATTAATCAAAAGAGATCTAGAACAACCAAAAGAAGAAGATTAATTTTCTTGATGTTTATTTAAATAATCTATTTTACTTGCGAAATCATGGTCATCTTTTGATATTTCCTCTTTTTCATTATTTTCTAAAGGCCTGATAGTTATATTTGCATAGGTCTTCCCAAAACTTATATCTGGGAAACGATTGACCTCCTCACAAAAATCACCTAAGGCATCGAGAAAATCTCTATTTTTTTCATAGGATTGAAATTCAAATCTTTTTTCTAGACACTCTGGTCTTTTTTTTTGTCTCCATCCTTCCATGAAAAAAACATATCTTTTATAAAAACTACTACATCGTGAATTGATTGAAGAAAAAAATTAAAAATTTAAACTTACTCAGCTTCTCCTTTTTGCTCCACTACTTTTCAGTACTGGCTCAACCTCGACATGAGGTCGGGCAATAATGTGGGCAGCAACCAATCCATCCCCGACCCGTTCGCAAGCATCAGCTCCTGCTCTCACAGAAGCATTTACAGCACCAGTCTCACCTCGAACCATTACGGTTACATATCCTCCACCAACGAGTTCCTTAACGATCAAATTAACTTCTGCAGCTTTTGTCATCGCATCGGCCGCTTCAATTGCTGGTACCAATCCACGAGTCTCTATCATTCCTAGTGCAATACCAGAGTTTGAATTACTCTCAAAACCTTTATCGTTTCCGATTGGTTTTTCAGTTGAAGCAGCACCTCTAGAACCATTAGATAGATTTTTAGCGCTAGGAATATCTTTAGTACTAGATGTTTTTTCGGTTGAGGAAGACTGTATCTTCGAAGAAGTTTTTGTTTGAGTAGTTGAATTTATAGGAGTAATATCAACTACTTGATCTTTAGGCTTAATAGTTTTATTACTACTTTTTTGTCGACGATTTGAAGAGTTAGTCATAGTTTAAGAATTTATAAAATTAAGCTTTATTGAATAGTGCTGAAACTAATCATCAGGTGACCAATTATCAATAATCCCACCAATGGTTAAATCAGTTTGAATATTTGGGTTTGGACATCCCCACCTCGCAGCGGTCCCTGTTGCTGTAAAAACCCAATTACCTTCCCGCGCACCGACAGGGTCAACAGCCACAAGTCTTTTACCTTTGTTATTGCACAATATTCTTAAATGCATATGTCCTAAACCTTCCACTCTCTGTGAACATACCAACCGTCCCATAACTTGCATGATCTCCATTATTTTGCTCCTCCTGGAATCTGTTGTTGAGTCTCTGGATCCCAATGATCAATAATCCCAACAATGGTTAAATCACTTGGATAAGACTTACTTCCAGCAGCTTCGCGAGCGGCGGAGCTTCCTACACATATCACCCAATCATCTGGTTTACATCCAACAGCATCAACAGCAACTTTTTTTGAGCTGCCATCTAATACAACCTGTAAATGCTTATGTTCAAAGCCTGGGATACGATTGGTTGAGACAAGTGGTTTGAGAACTTTACAAATGAGCATTTAGTGAGCCTCCTGAGTGACTGGATCGAGGGAAGAACCTACAACTTCTGCAGGAGCCTTTTTATCTCGATCTCGAATAGTAAGAAATGTGTGTAGTGAACCATCATCTATTAAATCTCGATAACGAGACTTAATAGCCTGGTTAATTCTATGACAATCAGATAATGCTCTATTTCTTGCATGAGGAACACTGCCTGAGTAATCAAAGCGAATGACAATAGGGATTGGCAAACTCCTAGAGATATTGAGACCTGTAAAAATTTTTACTCCTACGTCGAGATCAGGAGCTCCTTGTTCAACAGTCTCCAAATGAGCAAAATAAGTAAGATTCCTTAAATGAACTTCTTTAAAACCAATACCCACACCAATAAACCTCTCAGCATGACCCGCATCTTGATAGCTTCCGGAATGAAAATTCTTCACATAGTCAATTTGAGAAATATTATTTGAAATAAGCTTTGTGATAAATGTGACCATATTTGGATCGGTTTCTCCAGGACAAACACTTTTGACATTTTCTTGGATTTTTTGAAGAGCCTCCTCGGCATTTAGAAATTGAGTCTCTTTGTATATTTCATTTGCACAAACCCATGATTTCAAATCAACTTCATTGATTTTTGAAGGAGTATGAATTCTTATAGCGTCTGTATCTGTGTCAATACCAATTAAAAGCAAATCAACGGATGCACCACAACAAAAACTATTTTCGACTGCTTCTCTAAAATCTAATAATCGCTGTAAGCCTTCTGATGCTGCTAACTCATCATTACTACCATGAGCAGCACAACCTTGGTGTGTAGGGTCAACAGAACTAAAATGATAAATTACTGATTTTAAATATCTTGTTGGCTCAGTTGCAGAATTAGGAGTTGACTCTCTATATCTACTATGTTCAGTTTTAATCCAACGATTAACTGTTTTTTCGATATCAAATAGTGCACCTGCATGAGAACGCCTCCTAACAGAACTAAAAGGTATACGTAATGCATAAGAGATTGCATGAGCTAATCGACCATCAGCACAAGGAGTTATATCTAAAAGATGAAAGCCACATTGATAAAGGAAAGACTGAAAAGATTTGGCATATTGACTATTCTCAGATCCCTCTATTGGATCTGAATCAAAAAATTCATTACTAGTCAATTGGTGTGATTGAAAAACACACCATGCAAACAATGCACTTATATCAACACTTCCAACCCAAGCCTTTTCAAGTATATGTTGTGGCAATTCATAACCTAATTCTGCTTGACATAAACTTTGTGCTCTTTCCACAAAATTCAAATCATTTTGAAGACTAGAGACTCTTTTTAAAAGAGGGACGATATTATCAAATCGATCTTTAACCTTATTTTCGTATTGATTTAACTTCTGATTTTCTAGAGAATTGGTTAATGGATGATCAGTGGATAAAGAGCTAATATTTTTTATTTCATCGGAGAAAGATTTAGTGGTTTTAATAACTCTAGAATTCAAGTTCTGGGTCTCTAGGTCTTTAAATCTCTTCATAGGAGCTGTAGGCCCACTACGAGATTTCTTGGCCAAATTACGATAGGCCATTGACTATTTAACCTCTTGCTCCACCAGAGAAAGTAACCAGTTGGCCATCCCTTGTATTACCACTAGAACCAGTGATTAAGAAGTCTGGTTCGGGAACCTCTTGGTTTCTTTTCAATTCAGCTGCGTTCATTGCACTCATAGGTCCTAGACGAGAAGGATTTCTACGTTTAGCAGATGCCCCCTCTGTTCCAGTGACATGCTCTCCTCTAGCCCAATCATCACCAGTTATATTCAAACCAGATGATTGTCCTTCTCCTGTAATTTGCGAGGTTGGGCGTTGCTTAGATTCTTCATTAACTATTTGATCAACTTTGTTTTGCTGAGAATTTGATGGTTTTCTATCAAAACGAAATTGTTCGGTACCTGTCACTTTGTTTGCAGCCATATCAAATGGGCCAGTTATTCTTGAGCTATCTTCGTAGCTAGTACCTGTAACACCTGCGTTGATTTCATTTTGAATATGAGCCTGTCTGGCAGGGGATTTCACACTAAAACTTGTCCATGCAGCTGCTTTTTCAGGATTTTCTTGCTGCGCATAACCATCAGGAATATTTGAAACTCCACAATTGTCTGTCAATTGATCTCCTCCTATATAAGGAGTTCCTGTAAGAGGTTCACACGCACCCTTATGAGCACCTGTCATCTTTCCACCTATACCAGGTTGCTGTCCAGTCAATCTTGCTGCAGGGGTACCAAGTTGCCTAGGGGTTCTAGCCTCAATCTCAGATGACGCAGAATTATCACACCATTGATTTGCTTGATCTAATCCTGCATAGGGTGTACCTGTAACTGCTTTACAAGTTCCAGGTTCATCTCCTGTTACTAGAGGAGATCTACCTGTCATGGTTCCACTAACTTTTTGAGTTTTATTAGTAACACTCAAACCAACTTTTGCTGGATCTGGAGCAGGCCTAGTGCCACAAAAAGAATCAAATTGTCCAGCGCCTACATACTCATCTCCAGTCACATTCTTGCAACTACCAGCCTCATTGCCAGTGACATTCTCTCTTCTCGAGACATCAGTACCAGTTACACCGTTCCCACGAATTGTAGTTAGTGAACCAACCTTTTCTGCTGGTCTACCAGAAGGTAGTGGATCAGAACCTAAATACTGATCACCAGTTAAACCTTTATTTGATCCAGCTTCATTTCCAGTAACCAATGCTGACCTACCTGTCATTGTTCCGCTGACTTTTTGACCATCAATAGTCTGGCTATAGCCAATTTTTGAAGGGGAAGGATTAACTCCTCCGCAATAATTATTAGATTGATTAGCTGATATATATTCAGTACCAGTAAGGTTTTTACAAGTTCCAGGCTCATCACCTGTAACCTTCTCTGATCTACCTACTTCGTTACCAGTCACAAGATTTCCATGACTAGTACTTGTAACTGCTACTTTTGCAGGCTGACTTATAGGTGTATTAGATCCATTACAGAAAGAATCAATAACTTCTGAACCAAGATACTGAGTACCAGTTATTGAACGACAAGTACTTGCTTCATTACCGGTAGTTTTTATAGATCTATTTGCCTGAGTTCCAGTAACAAGTTGACCAGTTGCGGTCTCACTCATTCCTACTTTCCAATGAGCATCAGGAGCACTAGCATTTTGCTTCGCACCATTTTTATTTGGACCACAAGGACGAGTTACTGAAGTACGTTTTGATCCAGTGGCACCAGTTTTACTTTTAAGTTCTCTTACTCTTTGAGCTATTTCCTTCGTTGTCAAATCTGGATTACCTTGTCGAGCAACTGATGCAGCTGTTGTTGGTTGTTTCCCAGCAGATTTACCGTGCTTTGATAAAGCTTCTCTTCTAGCCAGCACAAAAGCTCTACTTGAATTCGTAATTGCTTTTCTTTTAACAGTTGAACGGTGATCAGTTGTTCTTTTATTTAATTTCAAGCTGATTTCAGGCTTTGAAGTTCTATTACTGGTTTCTTCTAACGATTTTTGCTCACACTCCGGGCAACAATGTTCAGACTTTATCGCCTGAGAAGAAGAAGCACTCTGCACCTTTTTCCTTTCAAGCTCAACACGAGTTATATCTTTAGTATTATCTGCAGATTTACCTCTACGTGACAATGCTTCTCTTCTTGCAATAACAAGTTGACGACTTGGTTGTGCTACGGAACTTCTATATGATCTTGAACTACTTGAACTCCCAGAAGTACTTAATTGAAAACTACTAGTACTTAATTGAGAGGAAGAATTATTTGAATTAGTCATAGATTTATTGGGTTTCACAAAACCAGAATTTGTCCTCGTAGCTCTCGCATCACTAGAAGAACGCACTCTATTAGCTGTAGAGCCTTTAATAGATGCATTTTTGCCTCCTTGACTAAGAGCCTGGCGGCGTTCAAGAACTAATTGTCGACTTGTTTGTTTTGCCATATCAACCCAATGGAGAGGTTACAAAAAAATAATTTTAAATTCTCTAAAGAATTATTAGCCCCAAAAATTTTGAGGCTAATTATATCAAAGCCTACTTATTTAGCGGCCTTGGAAAACCACAAAGCAAGTACCTTGACTTTGTGTATATGCGTCATATCCAACGATACGAACATGATGATCAGGATATGCTCTATGACAAGCTTCTAACTCGCTAACAACCAAATTTAAATCTTTCTCACCAAAGAAAGGTAATTTCCAATAAGACCAATAGGTCTGCATTGAACCACTTGGTTGAACATGCTCAATAACTGGGCTCCAACCCTGAGCAATGATATAAGCGATTTGATCGTAGATTTCGTCCTGGGTCATCGGCGGTAAGAAGCCGAATGTTTCCAGGGTGGCGACTGTTTGATAGTCACCTACTGTGCTCTGGAAAGGCATGGTGAACTTAAGTTAGTGAATGAGTGAAAGTCGATTTAAATATCGACTAGTGAATTTAAGAAAGTTAGAGACAACATAAAATGTCACCTCTATATCTTTTCTACTGAACGTCGAGTTTATCGACTGTATCGAATTCGAACTTAATCTCCTTCCATGTCTCAAGAGCAATTGCCAATTCAGGGCTATGCTTTGCAGCTTCTAGAAGGATATCGCGACTTTCTTTTTCGATTTCTCTACCTGCATTACGCGCTTTAACACAAGCCTCTAGAGCTACTCGGTTAGCGGCTGCACCAGCAGCTGATCCCCAAGGGTGTCCATGTGTACCACCTCCAAACTGGAGACATGAATCATCTCCAAATATTGCAAGCAATGCTGGCATATGCCAAACATGAATACCACCAGATGCCACAGCAAATACACCAGGCATAGAACCCCAATCTTGATCAAAGAAGTTACCGCGAGTACGGTCTTCAGGAACAAAGGATTCACGTAGGTTATCGATATAACCAAGAGTTGTTTGACGATCTCCTTCTAGTTTTCCAACAACTGTTCCTGTATGAAGTTGATCTCCGCCAGATAGACGCAAACACTTAGCAAGAACTCTGAAGTGGATACCATGCTGAGGATGACGGTCGATAACCGCATGCATAGCACGGTGAATATGAAGAAGCATGCCATTTTCACGGCACCAATTAGCAAGACCTGTGTTAGCAGTAAAACCACCTGTTATATAGTCATGCATGATGATTGGCATATCAAGTTCCTTAGCGAACTCAGCACGCTTATACATCTCTTCAGGAGTAGTTGCTGTGCAATTCAGGTAGTGACCTTTAACTTCACCAGTTTCCTGTTGAGCTAACTTTACAGCTTCAGCAACAAATTCAAAACGCTCTCTCCAACGCTGGAATGGCTGAGAATTGATATTCTCATCATCTTTAGTTAGATCAAGACCACCACGAAGGCATTCGTAAACAACACGACCGTAATTTTTACCTGAAAGACCAAGTTTTGGCTTAATAGTACAACCAAGTAATGGACGACCGTATTTATTAAGACGATCACGTTCAACTACGATTCCACTAGGTGGTCCGCCGCAGGTCTTGATAAATGCCATTGGGAAGCGAATATCTTCAAGACGAAGATGACGCAGGGCTTTAAAACCAAAGACGTTTCCAACAAGTGATGTCAAAACGTTAGTTATAGATCCTTCTTCAAAAAGATCTAAGGGATAGGCAATAAATGCATAGAAGGCATCCTTGTCTCCAGGGACATCTTCAATGCGGTAACAGCGGCCTTTGTAGAATTCAAGATCTACAAGTAATTCTGACCAAACTGTTGACCATGTACCTGTAGATGATTCAGCCGCAACAGCTGCTGCAACCTCTTCCTTAGGTACACCTTCCTGACCTGTGCATTTAAAACATGCAAGTAGATCAGTATCTAGGGGGACGTAATCAGGAGTGAAGTAAGTATCTCTATACTCCTTAACTCCAGCATCATACTTTTTAGCCATTGATAGCTCCTGTTAATTAGTTAGAAGGTTGAAAATTTGAAAAGCCCTCTCCTCTTAGGACTTAATCAAAAATCAGTCCTTCTGACCTAAGAAGTTACCGTTGCCCAGAGCTGGCTCAACTTCACGATGAGGACGAGCAATGATGTGAGCTGCAACGAGTCCGTCACCTACACGCTCGCAAGCGTCTGCGCCTGCACGAACTGCTGCGTTTACAGCACCAGTTTCTCCGCGAACCAAAACTGTTACGTAACCACCACCAACAAACTCACGACCAATCAAGCGCACTTCTGCTGCCTTGGTCATAGCGTCAGCAGCTTCAATAGCTGGTACTAATCCGCGTGTCTCGATCATGCCGAGAGCAATACCCATTGTTTCGCTAGCCATGTCCTATTTCTGTAAAGGGATGGAATGTTCAGGAGGGACAATGGCCCGCCAAAGAGCAATTAGTCAAGGGGATTTCCTAATAGCGCTGATTACAGTTTCTAGTCCTATTCATAAGCTGAGCTTATCACCCTTGCTACGACAGTTGAGTAACACTGTTCGATCAACAGTCAGGACATACTCATATTGCATTGCGTAAACAAGTTCATGTAGTTATTTTTACTCACGAGACAGCTTCCTGGCTATGTCAGGGTTGGAATGTTCGCCCAAAAACTGTCTCAAAATCATCTATAAAATTCAACGACTATTGTTTTTGACTTCTTCTTGTAAGACTATATAAGACTAGTTAAATGATTTGATTTGAAAAAACCACTAATAACCATTGCTAGTGGTAATCCTAAGAAGGTTGCTGAGATAGAGGCAATGCTTGGGCCGCTACCAATTGAAGTTAAAAAACAACCTAGTTCTTTAGATGTTGAAGAAACAGGAAAAACTTACCTGGACAATGCAATATTGAAAGCGAAAGCAGCAGCAGCATTAACAAACAGTTGGACTATTGCAGATGATTCTGGACTTGAAATTGATTCTCTTGGTAATGCTCCGGGTATCTTTTCTGCGCGACTTGCCGAAACAAATGAAAAAAAGATAGAGAAAATTCTAACTGCTCTTGGAGACAGTCCTTATAGAAGCGCAAAAGTCTGCAGCGTAATGGTGCTTTGCACTAACCGTGGAGAGATAATCAAAAATACAATAGGAATTTGCTGGGGTGAAATTTTAAAAAAGCCTGCTTATCAACATGGGGAATTTGAATCATTATTTTGGGTTCGTGAAACTAATTGCACTTATGGAGAATTAAATAATGCACAACTATCAAAACATGGAAGTAGAGGTAAAGCAGCTAGAGAATTAGCTCCTTACCTTTTGAAAGCTATAGGAATTAAAAATAATTAATATCTATTTATTTGATCAATAGATCTCATCGCAGCCGCTGCAGCCTCCTCAACGTCACCCTCTTTACCAGCTAAAGTGAGTCTTCCAAAAGCACCAACTCCTTTCACATCTACAATTGTGATATTTGATGCCTTCTCCGCCTCGTTTGCAGCCATCAAAACATATCCCGCTGGTTCAGTCTCAAGAATAAACATACTCATACCGGATTGAATCATTGAGCCACGTCTATTTTGGCGATTAATTAAAACAGCATGATCCGGAGTGATGGCGCGAATAACTTCCGTCCAAGTAACTTGAGGATTCGTTCTCCTATCAATTGTGCTTCCTATTGCATCTAAAACTACATCTCCTGAATGTAGAACTGTGCTCTGATCTCTGTGATAAAGAGCAAGTGATCCAAATGCCCTTTCAACGATCATTTGTCCTAATCGAACATTGCTGGCTTTTAGTGCAATATCTGTAACTCTGTGCACAGCCATTCCAGGAGAAACCTCCATCCAAAGACAAGCATCACCAGGTATGGGTAAAAAACCTGAACTTGCAGTCCCCATGTAAGCCGCAAGTTGAGGTTGCAAAGAATCTAGGAATACATATGTTCTTAATTCAATTTGTTTTACATGACTAGCTTGACGAGCAACTAACGATTTTTCCGAGTCAGTTGTTATGACTCTTTTGGGATCGTCAGCAAGATATTCATTTACTTCTGCACCAGTAACTCTCTGGCTGCCACCTAGACGCCTTTCATTATTTTCAAATGTGGCGAATCTTGTCATGGGCGGGATACTACCTCACAGATTGTCTTTTTAGCCAGCAATTTAGACTTGCATGCTGAATTTAAGCCGATAAATTCAATATAAATAGATCTGATTGAAGAATGTCATTACCTCAGCCAAAGGATCCGGAAAACAATCACTCAAACGCTGAAATCAATCCGGAGCAAGCGCTTGGCTTAGTCTCATTAAGTCTTATGGAAAAATTGTCTGACAAAGGTATTGCCAACTTGAATTGGTTAAAAGAAGACGAAAAATGTGATACATATGAGCTGCGCCAAAGACTTGAACTAACTTCACTAGCTATAGAAACAGGAGCTCCACTAAGCACTACAGAAGTATCAAAACTTTTAGGCGTTAGGCCAGGCTCCTCAAGAGTTGAGAGAGGTGGTCTTATTGCCAAGAAGGTATCAAGAAATGTTTGGAGATTAATCAAATCAAGCCAAGAAAGTTCTCATTGGCGTAATTAGAAGGAGCAAATTTAGGCTTTATAATGAGCCTTAGCATCATAAAGAGTTTCTTCGTTGATTTCTCTACATCCCGCTTTGCGCGCATAATTTTCTGTATTTCTCCTTACTTTACCTCTAACGAAAAATGGGATTTTCGAAAGTTCTCTCTCACCTTCATGTGTCCATATAGGATCCGAATTTGAAGTTGTTGAGTCAATTGAAATTTTTGTTTTTACTTCTTGATTAGCATTTTGATTTCCTTTCCCACCTAGATGCCCTAGATGACTTTGATGACCGTCAACAAATTCGAAGTCATGCTTAAACATTCCAATTAAATGTTCTTCAAGTCCCATCATTAATGGATGAACCCAATCATCAAAAATGACATTTGCACCCTCCCATCCCATTTGAGGGCTATATCGAGCAGGTACATCCTGTACATGCATTGGGGTACTGATTACAGCGCATGGAATACCAAGTCTTTTTGCACTATGTCGCTCCATTTGTGTACCAAGGACTAGCTCTGGAGATGTTTCTTTTATCGCATCTTCTACTTCTAAGTAGTCATTCGTTATCAATGCCTCTAAACCAAGTTCCTTGGCGGCCGGACGAACTTTCCTCGCCATTTCACGACTATAAGTTCCTAGGCCAACAACTTTAAAACCAAGTTCCTCAGTAGCAATTCTTGCTGCAGCAAGAGCGTGTGTTCCGTCCCCAAAAATAAAGACTCTTTTTCCTGTTAAGTAATTTGAATCCACTGAATTCGAGTACCATGTTAATTTTGAATTATTAGATTCGTTTACTGATTGAGGGATTTCCATCTCTAAAACTTCGTGTAATTCTTTAAGGAAATCCTGGGTTGCCCCGACGCCAAGAGGAACTGTTGTTGTAAAAGGCATATTTAAATTTCTTTCAAGCCAAATACAAGTTGACTCCGCTATTTCTGGATAGAGGCAAACATTCACATCAGCATTAGGGATTCGCATTATATCTGCCGGTGATGCTCCTAAGGGCGCTACAACATTGACATCTATCCCGTACTGACCAAGTAATTTTTGTATTTCTAAAACATCATCTCGACATCTAAAGCCAAGCAAAGTTGGGCCGAGTAGATTTACTCTCGGTCTTCTTTTTTCTTCCTGCCAGGTAGGCATGGATTCATTCGAGTGGTCTTTGAGTAAAGTTCTTACGATTTGATAAAAGGTCTCAGATCCACCCCAGTTTTCCTTTTTGCTATACGCAGGTAATTCGAGGCTGACAATTGGGATATCAAAGCCCATACCTTTTGCTAGTGATCCAGGCTGATCTTGAATTAATTCAGCTGTACAACTTTCACCAACTAAAAGAGTCTCTGGCTTAAACCTGTCTACGGCTTCCTTTATATGTCCTTTTACAAGTTCTGCTGTATCACCGCCTAAATCTCTAGCTTGAAAAGTTGTATAAGTCACAGGTGGTCTGCTCCCACGGCGTTCAATCATCGTGAAAAGAAGGTCAGCGTAAGTATCCCCTTGAGGAGCATGTAAAACATAATGTAATTTTTTCATAGACGTAGCTATCCTCATTGCTCCAATATGAGGAGGTCCTTCGTATGTCCAGAGAGTTAATTCCATGAGATTAATTTGATGTAAGAGTTTTAGGATTTAAAATGTCATGCCTACGAAGTGGCCTTGAGAACAATTCTGCCAAATCAGAAGCTTGATCAATCCCGTGAATTGGGCTGAAAACCATTTCAATTGACCATTTAG
>QCEW01000018.1 GCA_003280445.1 Prochlorococcus sp. AG-363-A03
CAATAGCTTGTGGAGCAAATATGAATTTTGAGCGCCTAAGATTTGTAGCAGAGAGGGCCGAATTAGGAGAAGAAAAAGAAGCAATGATTGCAGTTGGAATTCCTGAGAAGGCAGGAAGCTTAAAACTTTTATGTGAAACAATTGGATCAAGAAGTCTAACAGAATTTAGTTACAGGATGTCAGAAGGTGAAACTGCTCAAATATTTTTAGGTGTAGAGGTATCGAATACTAATGATAGGGAATTATTAGTAAAAGAAATAAAAAGCAATGGTTTTGATTGTCAAGATTTAAGTGATAATGAATTATCAAAAGTACATCTCAGGCATATGGTTGGGGGGAGACTTCCAAGATCAATAAATCAAATATCTAAAGGAGAATACCGAGAATTATTATACAGATTTGAATTTCCGGAAAGGCCTGGAGCCTTGATGAGATTTGTCAACTCAATGAGACCAGAATGGACAATAAGCATATTTCATTATCGAAACCATGGTGCTGATACTGGAAGAATAGTAATAGGGGTGCTGGTTAAAGATTCCGACATTCCATATTGGAAAGAATTTCTTCAAAAAATAGGTTATAAAAGTTGGGAAGAGACAGATAATCCAGCATATAAGTTATTTTTAGGTGCATAGTTTAACTAGACGCGGTAATTTTGGATATCAAAAAAAATAATTTTCATTTTTCAAAGATATGAGCGAAGGCCTACCAATTTCATTACCAGCGAAGATTGAGGCAATCCTTTATCTCAAAGGAAGGCCAACTTCATCGAAAGAGATGGCTGAATTACTCGACAAAGATATTGCCGAAGTAGAAAAGGCACTCTGGGAACTTAAGGCTGGATATGCTCAACGCAACACTGCTTTAGAGATTAATGAAAATAAAAACTTTTACAGTTTGGAACTTAGACAAGGACTGGGGGAATTAGTTCAATATCTCCTGCCGGCAGATTTATCCATTGCGACATTGAGAACACTTGCAACAGTCGCACTTAAAAAGAAAATACTTCAATCTGAATTGGTCGAACTCAGAGGTTCTGGAGCATACGATCACATTAAAGAGCTTGTAGGAAAAAACTTTATAGAAAGAAGGCGTCAAAAAGATGGGCGTTCGTTCTGGTTAACTCTTTCTGAAAAATTTCATCAAACATTTACTGTATTACCTGAACCTGACCAAGCAGAACACAATAAAGCAGCATAAAATAAAAAAAACTAAAAACGACAAATGGTTATCGCTCAAATCACTCAAGTTCTTTTTACCACAATTACTCTTTATAACTACCTACTCATAATAAGAATACTTCTTACATGGTTTCCCAACCTTGATACGAGCAACCCTATACTCTCAAGTTTGTTCTCAATAACAGATCCTTATTTAAATGTATTCAGAGGAGTAATACCTCCAATCGGTGGATTAGATCTTTCTCCCATTCTTGCTTTTATTAGTCTTAGTCTTGTAAAGCAATTAGTAGTTGGATTAGGAAGTATGGCTCTCCAATACTCTGGCACTTTTTAATTAATATAGTTTTTTTACCTAGAATCGCCGCTTCCGCTAATTTTACCTCTAGCCTTTCGGTCTTTCAGTTTTTCCAGATTTGAACTAGCAATCTCATCTAATTCATATCCTAATTCACTAGAGAGTTGTGATATGTACCAAAGAACGTCACCTAGTTCAAATTTAATTGCATCCTTACTATATTTATCAAAGACGCCCTTGTTATCTCTTAAAATTTTTTTAACTTTGTCGGCTACTTCACCTGCTTCACCAACAAGACCTAATGTTGGATAGATAGCATTGCTTCCAACTTCAGGATAAAGAGCTGTCTTTCGCGATTCTCTTTGATAATCATTTAATTCCATGTTTATTTTCTTGAAAAAGCAAAGTTGACAAATAAAACACAATCAGATGTTAGTTTTTTGTTATCACAAGTCAAATAAATGACAATACTCGACCTAGCCAGAAGAACCAAAATCGTCGCTACAATAGGGCCCGCAACTGAGAGTGCGAGTCAAATAAGTAAGTTAGTGGAAGCTGGCGCAACTACCTTTCGTTTGAATTTTAGTCATGGAGACCATGATGAACATGCTCAAAGAATAAAAACAATTAGACAAGTCTCAGATGATCTAGGCATTCACATTGGAATCCTTCAAGATCTTCAAGGGCCTAAAATAAGACTTGGTAGATTTAATAACGGCCCAGTTAATGTTAAAAATGGCGATAAATTTATTCTCACATCAAAAAATATTGAGTGTAATAATCATCAGGCAAATGTCACCTATGACAAACTAGCTGAAGAAGTAAGTGTTGGAAATCGGATTCTTTTGGACGATGGAAGGGTCGAAATGAAAGTTGAAGAAGTTGATTTAAAAGATCAAAGATTAATTTGTTCAATAACTGTAGGTGGGGTTCTATCAAACAATAAAGGGGTTAATTTCCCTGACGTTCAATTGTCGATTAGGGCATTAACTGACAAAGATAAAGAAGATCTTGCATTTGGTTTGAAACAAGGAGTTGATTGGATAGCACTAAGTTTTGTAAGAAACCCTTCAGATTTAATAGAAATCAAAGATTTAATTAGAAATCATGGGTTTGATACACCAGTTGTGGCAAAGATAGAAAAGTTTGAAGCCATTGATCAAATAGACGCTGTTTTGAAACTTTGTGATGGAGTCATGGTTGCCAGAGGTGATCTAGGCGTAGAGATGCCAGCTGAAGAGGTACCATTGTTGCAAAAACAACTAATCAAAAAGGCGAATAGTCTTGGCATACCAATAATTACTGCGACACAAATGCTCGATTCAATGGCCTCAAGCCCAAGGCCTACAAGAGCAGAAGTGAGTGATGTTGCAAATGCAATACTTGATGGTACCGATGCTGTAATGCTCTCTAACGAGACTGCTGTAGGTGATTATCCAATTGAGGCTGTAGCAACTATGGCTACTATTGCAAAAAGAATTGAAAGAGATTATCCACTGAAAGCATTAGAAAGTCATCTTCCGAGCACAATCCCAAATGCGATAAGCGCAGCTGTTAGTAGTATTGCCAGACAAATAAACGCAGCCGCAATAATACCATTAACAAAAAGTGGTGCAACAGCAAAAAACGTTAGTAAATTTAGACCTGCTACACCAGTCCTAGCAGTAACAAATGAAAAAAGTGTTGCAAGTACACTTCAACTTGTCTGGGGAGTCACTCCACTTCTAATAGAGAACCAAACAAGCACATCAAAAACATTTGATGATGCTATGACAATGGCAAAAAAAATGAATATTTTAAAACAAGGAGATCTTGTAGTTGAAACAGCAGGAACATTATCTGGTGTAAGTGGATCAACCGACTTAGTAAAGGTTGGAATAGTTAGTTCGGAAGAGGAAAGGGAATCTTTATTTATTTAAAAAGATATGAAAAGAAAACTCCCTCTCACTGAAACTTCGGGAATGGCAATAAGGAATCTCAAATCTAATAAGTTTAGAAGTCTATTAACCATGCTTGGAATAGTTATTGGGAATGCTTCTGTGATAACCCTTGTTGGTGTAGGGAGAGGGGCACAAAATCTTGCGAAAAACCAATTAAGTAATCTAGGTGCAAATGTTCTATTCGTTGTTCCTGGAAATAATGACACTAGAAGAAGAGGTGTAGCATTTCCAAAAAACCTCGTTCTAAAAGATGCAAAAGCAATTGAAGAACAAGTCCCGACTGTTAAAAGAGTAGCACCACAAATCTCATCAAATGAAGTCATTCAAACTGGTTCTAAAAGTACAAGTAGTTCTATTTCGGGAGTTACAAGTGATTTCTTAATTGTTAGAAGCTTTGAGATTGCTAAAGGTCGTTTTATAGATGATCAAGATAATAAAGGAGCCAAGAATGTAGTAGTCATTGGTCCAGACCTTGAAGAAAAGCTATTTAACGAAAGAGAAGGTTTGGGAGAGAGAATAAGAATAAAAGACCAGTCTTTTGAGATTGTAGGAGTGATGAAGCCTAAAGGCGCTGTATTTGGAAGCAATCAAGATGAGAACGCGTATATTCCCATATCCACGATGGTAAGCAGAATTACTGGTAAAGATCCGACATATGGAGTAAGTCTTAGTTTCATAAGTGTTGAAGCAATAAATGAAAATGCAACTAAAGCTGCAAAATTCCAAATAACAAATTTATTGAGACAAAGGCATAAAATAATTAGAGATGATGACTTTGCTGTTAGGTCTCAAAAAGATGCTCTACAAATAGTATCAACAATTACAGGTGGCTTAACATTGATGTTAGCTGCAATAGGTGGCATATCATTATTAGTTGGAGGAATAGGTATCATGAATATTATGCTGGTATCAGTAAGTGAAAGAACAGAAGAAATAGGTCTTAGAAAAGCTCTAGGAGCAAGAAGGTTGGACATTTCAACCCAATTCCTAATTGAATCATTAATTCTTTCTACCCTGGGTGGAATGGCTGGAACTGGCTTAGGACTTACAACTGTTAAAATTGTAGCTTTATTAACACCGCTCCCCGCAACGATTGGATATGGAACTGTATTAATTACAGTATTGATTTCGGGAACAATAGGTTTAACATTTGGTGTATTGCCCGCAAAAAGAGCTGCTAAGTTAGATCCAATTACTGCACTAAGAAGTTTATAAATGTCATTAGTTAATTAATAATTTATCGTTAGAAAAATAATTCAAAAAATATTTCTTGAAATTTTTTAAAAAATCTCGCAGAACCGTCCAACAGAAATGGGCATTACAATATTAGAATCATCTGAAAAAGTTTTTAGGATTCATGGATAAAAAATGGAAAGTAATAGCATTATGGGTTCTCCCAATAACTATAGTAGTTTTGATTACTTGGCAAATTCTTGGCTCATCAACCAACACGCAAGTAGCACAGTCAACAACCTCCAATGCATCAAGAAATGCACCAGTTGCCAAAATTAGCTATGGAAGATTTCTTGATTATGTAAAGGCAGGAAGAGTTACTTCTGTTGATATATATGAAGGAGGACGGAATGCCATTGTCGAATCAGTTGATCCTGAAATAGATAACAGAGTTCAACGCTTACGAGTAGATCTACCAGGATTGGCACCTGAATTAGTTAGCTCACTCAAAGATGAAGGAATTAGTTTTGACATACACCCTCCAAAAACTGCTCCAGCTGGAATAGGAATACTTGGAAACCTTTTATTTCCTTTAATTCTTATTGGAGGATTGATCCTCCTCTCCAGAAGGTCAAATTCAATGCCAGGTGGTCCTGGTCAAGCGATGCAATTTGGAAAAACAAAAGCCAGGTTTGCAATGGAAGCAGAGACAGGCGTGAAGTTCGATGATGTCGCAGGAGTAAATGAAGCCAAACAAGATTTAGAGGAAGTTGTTACTTTTTTAAAACAACCTGAAAGATTCACATCTGTTGGTGCTCAAATCCCCAGAGGAGTGTTACTGGTTGGCCCTCCAGGGACAGGTAAAACGCTTTTAGCCAAGGCAATAGCTGGAGAAGCTGGTGTACCTTTCTTTTCCCTTTCAGGATCAGAATTTGTGGAGATGTTTGTAGGTGTAGGAGCTAGTCGTGTTAGGGATTTGTTTAAAAGGGCTAAAGAGAATAGCCCATGCTTAATTTTTATTGATGAAATTGATGCCGTTGGAAGACAGAGAGGAGCTGGAATAGGAGGTGGGAATGATGAAAGGGAACAAACATTAAACCAACTTCTAACTGAGATGGATGGTTTTGAGGGAAATAGCGGAATTATTATCATTGCAGCTACAAACAGACCAGATGTTCTTGATTCAGCTCTGATGAGGCCAGGTAGGTTTGACAGACAAGTGACTGTTGATGCGCCTGACATCACAGGAAGATTATCTATTCTTAAAGTTCACTCTCGAAATAAAAAATTAGAAAAGGATTTAACACTAGAAAGTATAGCCAGAAGAACCCCAGGTTTTACTGGTGCAGATCTAGCAAATTTGCTTAATGAAGCAGCTATCCTTACTGCGAGAAGAAGAAAAAATCATATAGGTCTCTCAGAAATAGATGATGCAGTTGATCGCATAATTGCAGGTATGGAAGGCCAGCCTTTAATTGATGGAAGAAGTAAAAGATTAATCGCATATCATGAAGTTGGACATGCACTAATAGGTTCACTTGTAAAAGATCATGACCCAGTTCAAAAGGTTACTGTCATACCAAGAGGTCAAGCAAAAGGGTTGACATGGTTTTCTCCAGATGATGATCAGGCATTAATTAGCAGATCTCAACTGAAAGCAAGAATAATGGGTGCCCTAGGAGGTAGAGCTGCTGAAGACATTATTTTTGGAAGAGAAGAAGTAACAACAGGTGCAGGTGGCGATGTACAGCAAGTTGCATCAATGGCCCGTCAAATGGTTACTAGATTTGGAATGAGCAGTCTTGGTCCAGTTTCTTTAGAAGGAGATAGTCAAGAAGTTTTTGTTGGAAGAAGCCTTATGAATACATCTGATATCTCAGATGAAATTTCAAAACAAATTGATGAGCAAGTTAGAAAGATAGTTAAGCAGTGCTATGCAGAAACACTAGAAATAGTGGCCAAAAACAGATCTGCTATGGATAAATTAGTAGAAATATTAATCGAAAAGGAAACTATGGATGGAGCTGAGTTTTGCAAAATATTATCTAAATACACTGAGATTCCGGAAAAAGACAGATTTGTCCCTGTTCTACAAGATCCTAAATAAAATTCATTTTAAACTGAGCTTATTGACCTTTTATTGAAAACGTTATCTATAAGACCATATTCGATTGCTTCAGATGGAGACATATAAAAATCTCTATCTGTGTCCTCCCGAATTCTTTCAATAGGCTGACCTGTTCTTTCAGATAATTCATTGTTTAATCTGTCTTTTATAAACAATATTTCATCAGCTTGAATCCTTATATCACTTGCTTGTCCTCTTGCTCCTCCCAGTGGCTGATGAATCATAATTCTCGAGTGAAGCAAACTACTTCTCTTACCCTTTGCACCTGCACAAAGAAGAAAGGCACCCATACTTGCAGCAAGGCCAACACAGACCGTATGAATATCAGGCTTTACATGCTGCATTGTGTCAAAAATACCTAGGCCGTCATAAACCGACCCACCCGGGGAATTTATATAGAGAAAAATATCTTTATCAGGATCATCAGCCTCTAGAAAAAGAAGTTGAGCAACTATCCTGTTCGCAGAATCACTGGTAACTGGTTCACCCAAAAAAACTATTCTTTCTCTTAAAAGCCTCGAATAAATATCAAAAGCTCTTTCTCCTCTACCAGATTCTTCAATAACTATTGGGATCATTTAACTATAATAATGGTCGGTTTTCATGATCCTAGCTAAGTACTGGGGTAAGCTAGGCTCTCTTAAGAATTAACTAGGTTTGGCATTGAGCGTTAGAGCAACAATTTCAGACAGCAAATCTGATTTCCATAAGGAATTTCCTTATGTCATTCCTCCAATTTATAGAAAGCTTGCTGACGAACTTCTTGTAGAACTTCACTTGCTGAGTCATCAAAAGAACTTTAATAAAGACTCAATTTTTGCAACTGGATTAAAAGAATTATTTAGTAAGTTCACTAGTGGGTATCAACCTAAAGAACATACTAGTAAACTTTTTGACGCGATATGTAATTGCAATGGTTTCAATCCAAATGAGCTTAATAGCTCCTCAGAACAATTAGTGACCAAGGCAAAATCTTTTACTAAAGAAGATTTAAATGAATTACTATCAAATATAAATAATGATAACAAAGGCAATGGCTACTATAGTCGCATCAATGCGATCGGCATATTTAAGCTAGTCAATGAAATCCCAGCGCTTAAGGATGTGAAAGAAGAAGATCTTAATAAAGAAATAAATAATATTGCCAAATTACTTGGTTACCAATATTCAAGAGTTGAGAAAGATATAAGTTTATACAAGTCTAATATCGAGAAGATGAAACAAGCATTAGAAATTATTTCCTTAAACCTAAAAAAGAAATAAACCAAGCATCACTTCTTTCTTCTTTTATCTTTCCAATCAATATAACTAATATAAATCACGCCAATTGTTATAAATGAAAGAAGTGAAATTGTGAAGAAGGATAGAAAACTATAGAGATTAAAGTCTATAGGCATAATCTCAACTAAATATCAATAGAACCATCACCGTTTCTACCCCACACAACCATAGCTATAGAAAAAGTAAAAATAGCAGCTAACGAAGCCCAACCTAAAGTGAAAATCATGACTAGAATAATTTCTTAAATTATAACTTATTTAAAGCTTTAAAATGTTTAGCTCTAGAGAAATAAAAAGCAATTAAGAAATTAGCCAAAAATGAATCAAAAAAATGGGTAGACTTGTCCAAAACCACAGCACACATATAGAAGGCCTAATAAAATGGCTCAAAAATATCGCAGCAACTGATGAGGTTAAGACAGTTACACCTGCATCGCTATCAAAGACTAACGGTAGAGGAGAGAATCTTTGTCTAAAAGTTACTGTCAAAACAAATGAAGGTTATAAGCTCTTAGCGAGGAAAGGTAGACTTGTACAAGAGGTCTTTATAGTTACAAACTTGGGTGAAAGTGAAGTTATAGAAATAATTAAAAAAGCTAATCCAAAGTCTTATCGGAAAAAGAAAGGTTGTTAGAGATAGTCTGTCGATGATAAGGGACTTTATTTTGCCTAGTTACAGATTCAGAAAGTTCTCTTATGATGTCTTCTTTTATCATATTCATCGCTGAATCAATTTCGTATAGGTTATCTGCCATAAAAATAATTATTTTTTTAAATATAATTCTTCAAATCAATGAAGCTCAATTAATTAATAAAAAAATCAGATTCCAATTAAGTAATAAGAACTCAAATTTTTAAATAGTAAAAAACCAATTTTATTATACAAATTTAACCTACTAATTATAGAGATGAAAGATTTAAGATATTTATATTTTGTAATTGATCAAATCTATAGAATTAAAAGGAAATAAAGCATATAAATCTATAACTCATATTCGCTTTTAAATTTATCTAAATTCGTCAAATACAATTGATGGAGATTAGTAGTTTCATCATTGAAACCCACCTCCTTATACCTTTGATCGAGAGACATATAGGCACTCATTACAGGTAAAAATGCCGATTTATATTCCTCCTGTATATCATCCTCATCTATATCGTGAATTATTGCTGTAATCAACTCAATTTGCTTCTTGGCTAATGAAATGTTTTTCTCTAATTGAGGACTAAGTTTACGTCTTCTTTTTGCCATTGAATACAATTCATCCTTAAAAATAATACACTATTTTAAATAGAAAAATCAATCAGAAGAACAAAGGAAATTTAAAACCAGTAGAATAAGAGTAAATACTCATAAAAGAAGTGGAAGAGAGTTCCATTTTTATAAAAATGGGATATATTTTAATTGGTACAATATAGATGTGGTAATAGCCTTAAACATTTTTATTAAAGGGCTAACTAAACTAACTATCACTATGAAAAGTAATTCAGATAAAAATCAAGCAAAACTTCCATGGTGGGTTGAACTTTTGTTTGTTCAAATCGGATTACCTGATTCATGGCTTTCTAAATATCTAAAGAAGAAAAAACAAGCTGGAAATTTTATTGATGTAAATAAAAAAAATATCGTTTATTCCGCCATATTAATCGCAGGTATATTATACATATATCCAATAGTAAGATATACATCGTCGAGTGCTTCATGCATAGAAAAAACTACAAAGTATATAAAATCAAATAATATAAATAGATCTCAAAATCAAATGGATATAAATTCTCTAGCTGTTGGTTATTGTCATGGAGGCTCCTTACCTGAATAAAAACCTATACCTCATTTACATTTGTCGCCATCAATATCATATGTTGGTGGTTTTTCAGGAGCCTTACCCTCGAGCAAAGGAATAAGCTTAGAAACAAACCTTCCCATAACCGGAACCCAAAATCTTATGTAGGCGTTTTTAAGAATTTTAGTCATTTTTATCTTGAACTCTTATAAAAGAAATTAACTTACATCATTTGCTAACATTCATAAATAATAAATGATTGTCAAATTTTTTAACAGAGATAAAGGATTGCTTTACATTCAATTTTTTCAAGTAATTGCTATTAGAAGTAATTAAATACCTATACTTACTTACTTCATCATAATTATTTATAACCTTAGAAGAAGGTAAATAATAAGATAGTAAAGTCTGAGTTTTACTGTCAACATTAAGTAAATAAATGGTATTTGTTTTTATAATTGAGGAGACACCTTCATCTTTTAAGAAAAGTTTTATTTTATAGTTCGGATTACCAAGAAAACCAAAATTAAATAATAAAGATAAATAAATATATTGAGGTATTATAATATTGTAAAAGAAATTAAGTATATTAAACTTAAAATATTTTATATCAAATAGAAATCTAATCGATATTAAATAAGATAACAATACGAATATAGAAAGAATATAAACAATAAAGGGTTTTCCTAAAGAATACTGAATAATCAAGTCATTATAGAAAATAATAGAAAATAATAGAATAGATGATAAGAATAACATTATTATAAATAATAAGTAGCCAATACTAGCTTTTGAATAAGAGTATCTAAAAGAATTAGATGTAATGTATGAAGAAAAAATTATAGAGAATGAAGGTAAAAGAAAAAGATAATAATGTGGATATGAAGTCGACATAAATAGTAGAAGACTTAATGAGATAAGAGGATAATAAAAAATTAATAATGGATAATTGATTTTAATATTTGATCTAGTAAAGATAAAAAGAATAATGAGTAATATTCCAGTTGGAAAAGTTAGATACAGAAAATTTAAAGGTAAAAGTGTTAATTCATTGAAGACGGCATCACCGACAGCCTGTTTCTTTGCAAAAGCGTAAAGTGCTGTAATACCAGTGATTCCAAATTTTTGAAGTGAAAAATAAAGATTAAGAAACGTTGGGCATAAGCCGAGAAGGATACCAGTACAAAATAAAGTTCTAAAAACATATTTTTTTCTGAATAATTGATAAACAATAAAAGGTGTTAGTCCTATGAGAGGAACAAAAGCCATATAACTTCTAATAAAAAAAGAAGTAGATACAAAAAGGCCAGATAAAAATATATAAAAATACTGTCTTATATAATCAGAAGAATCTAATGATTTAAGGAAAAATAAAATAACTAAAAGAATACACAATACAAATGGAAGATCTGGACTCGCGTATCTTGAATATTGAATCCATAATGGCATTGATGTAAGTGAGAATACAGAAATCAATGCAGACTTTTTATTTGTAACTTTTAATGCAATTAAATACGAGCAAATTAGGCAAAGAAATGAAGACAGGATACTTGGCAGCCTCAGGGCTATTTCGCTGTTACCAAATAACCTTATAGATAAGGCTATGAACCAATAACTTCCTAATGTCTTATGGTGAGGAAAGGTAAATGGGGGAGAAAGCCAATTATCTGAGTAAGCAATCAATCTTGCTCTCCTAGCATAAAGGCCTTCATCATGTGCAACGAGACTTTGAGTAGAAAAGTCGACAAGAAAATAAAATGATATAAAAAAAAGAATAAAAAGTAAGGTTAAAATTATTTTTTTATTATTTAATATAAAATCACGAATTTCTCTTTTATTCTTCATATAGTTAAGAACATTGGATGGTTGAATTTGCATGGACGAATATGATTAGAAATTCAAAAGTTCAATAGAAAAGAACTAAAGTTTAAATTAAATTATATCCTTAGTAATTGGATTTGGGTATCTAAAGAAGTGTTCATTTATAACATCATGTATAATAGTACATATTTTAGGACTTATAAAAGATGGCAACCGCTAAGGAAAAGAAGGAAGAAGTAAAAGCCTCACTAAAAATTTTACGAGCTGAATTAAGAAAAATGCATTTAGGCGTAACAGAAGAGCTTGCTCTCCCAGAACCAATAGAAGTCAAAAAATTAATGACTCAAATGGAGGAGCTATTGGTAGTGATTGAACCAAAGTCATCTAGAAAAGCTAAAAAGTAAAAACAAGACATTTCTTTTTTGTCTGGAGTTAGGGATAACTAAATAATTTAGGATCATATAAATACTATTATTCTATTTTACCTTTTTTTTCTAAAGAACCATGGACTAGTAATTAATATCGTAATTGCCAAAGGATGTTCAGAAATAGTATAAAAAAGTGTCGAAAAAGTAAAAAAATCTAATAGAATTCTAAGATCTATTCTTAAATCATATATTGAAAGGATTATTAGAAGAGTTTGTAACCAATTATATTTAATATAATCAAATAATCTATCTATAAAGATTAAGCCCATATTTAATCAATCAAACTCTTTCTTACTGGTTATTGATAACAATGAAGGTGCCAAAGCTATACTCGACCAAGATCCAGCTATAACACCGATTAATAAAGCAAATGCAAACCAATACAACGTTGATCCTCCCCAGATCAATATACATATTAATGGGAGTAGTGTTGTAAGACTTGTATAGATTGTCCTTGTTAATGTAGCACCAACGGCTTTATCAATCTGATATTTAAAACTTAATTTATTCTCTATTAAACTTTTTTCTCTAATCCTGTCAAAAACAACAACAGTATTGTTTACTGAGTAACCTGCAATGGTTAAAAGAGAAACTGCAAATAAGGAGTCGACCTCTACATTAAAAAAATATCCAAGCCATGCGAATACACCACAAACAATAAGTATGTCATGCAAAAGAGCAAATAAAGCTAAGAATGAGTATCTTCGATCATATCTAAAATTAATATATAAAGCTATTCCAAGAAAAGCAAAGAGGAGAGAAATTAAACTGCTTTTAAGTAACTGCTTACCAAGACTTGGGCCGATAATTTCAACTGAAGTGTTTTTATTGTTAAATGGGCCAAAGGATTTATTAACCTCTGCAACAACTGACTCAGATTGATCTGCAGATAAAAATGGAAGCCTAATGGATATTAATTTTGCATTATCAAGTAATTGTATTTGTGATCTCGTTAAATTAGGAGATTTATTTGAACTAAAATTTTTATCCTTATTTTTTAAAGCATTTATATTATTAGATATGTCACTTGTATTTAAGGCAATACAATCATTAGAACAACTCCTCTCTAAAGTTATTTGAGTTCCGCCGGTATAATCTAAACCAAGGTTTAGAGGAGCTTTAATAGAAGTACTTTCAAGGCAAATTAGCATTCCAATTATTGATATTAGACATAAAGAAAATGAAACAAACCATATATTTTTTCTATTTTTATAGAGTTGAACATTAAATTGAGCTTTCATAATTTAAATGATTTGGATAAGTTTCTATTGAACGTTGACAGATGGTGATGGAATCTGATTAGGGTTAATAAAGTTAGAAATTTTCCGAAGGCCTTGATAACTCATGAGGAATTTCAATATTGCTTTTGTACATGTCAGGGCCGTAAATAAGCTCAACACAACACCAATACCCAAGGTAGCTGCAAAACCTTTTACAAATCCAGTGCCCAAATAAAATAAAGTAATACAGCTTATTAAAGTAGTTAAATGACCATCAATTATTGATGAAAAAGCGTTTTTAAAACTTGCATCTATTGAACGAATTAAAGTATTACCATTGCGTAATTCTTCCTTTAATCTTTCAAAAATAAGTACATTAGCGTCAACAGCCATCCCTATGCTTAATATAAATCCAGCAATACCTGGAAGAGTAAGAGTCACTGGGAGTAGTGCATAAACAGAGAGAGTGAATAGTGAGTAAAAAGACAATGCCAAGACAGAAACAAATCCAGCAAGTTTATAGATAAAGATCATAAAAATGCCTACAAGAAGCAAGCCTGTTAGAGCTGCAAAAAGGCTGAGACGAATATTTTGAGTCCCTAGAGAAGGTCCTATTGTTCTTATTTGAATAATATCAATAGGTAGAGGCAAAGCACCTCCCCTTAATTGAACTTCTAAATTTCTAGCATCATCTGCTGTAAAATTTCCGCTTATTGTCGCAGACCCACCCGTTATGCCGGCTGTCTCAAATTGCTTACCAACACTTGCTTCGCTATATGAAATACCATCAATGACAATTCCAAGCAATCTAGAGGAGCCAGCGATAGATTTTGTGAGGTCTGCAAATAATTCTCCTCCCTCATTATTGAAACTTAAAGTCACTTCCCAATTATTAGTATTTTGATCTTGTCGTCTACCTGCATTTGTCAAATATTGCCCAGTTAAAGAAGTTGGTTCAAAGAGACCTGCTATGTCAGTACTAATTTTATTCTTTAAAAGATTGAATTGAGCTTCATCTAAAATCTGGTCGGTTTGAATATTATATTTTTCGAATAATTGATTAATTTCATTGTTAATATTAATCTCCTTTAGTAATTGAGCAGAATTATTGTTCTCTTCTAACAATTTGATAATAGATTCAATGCTATTACGTTGAGTTTGTAAATCTCTTAATTGCGCCGCTGTCCCATTTTTCTGAATTCTAAATTCTAATAGAGCAGTTTCTCCTAATACTTTCGCTGCCCCAGATGGATCTTGCTCCCCAGGAAGTTCTAACAACAATTGATTAGTTCCTACTGTTTGAAGTTGAGAGTCTGAAACTCCTAATCCGTTGACCCTCTTATCAAGAACAGCCTTAACTCCTTCGATTTCGTTGGGAGTGATTTTTGTAATTTCCTTAGTAGGCTTAACCTCTAAAGTTAATTGACTACCTCCACGAAGATCCAATCCTAATTGGAAAGGTATTTTGCTACATATAAAAATACTTAATACTGCACAAATGATTACCACAAGGAACCAATAGTTCTTTCTGCCCATTATTAATCTACTCCACCATTATTAATAATTTTTTCCGCAGCATCTACTATCTGATGAGGTTGAATAATAGTTAAGTTTTCTAAGTTTCCATTATAAGGAGTTGGAATATCCTGGCTACTTAAACGAACAGGAGGAGAATCTAAATCATCGAAGCAATTCTCAGTAATCAATGACATTAACTCAGCGGCAATACCACCTGTTTTCATACATTCTTCTACAATAATTACTCTATGAGTTTTTCTGATAGATTTTGATATGGTTTCCATATCAAAAGGCTTTAGACTTATTAAATCAATCAATTCAACATCAATTCCTTTACCTTCAAGTAGCTCAACTGCTTTCAAACAGTGGTGACGCATTCTCGAATAAGTCAAAATAGTAATATCACTTCCCTGCTTTACAAGATCGGCTTGATCTAAGGCACAGACATAATCCCCTTCAGGTAACTCTTCAGTGAGGTTATATAGAAGTACATGTTCAAAGAAAAGAACAGGATTATTGTCTCTAATTGCAGCTTTCATTAGCCCTTTAGCATTGGTGGGGGTACTACAAGCAACAATTTTTATACCAGGGACTGCATGAAAATAGGCTTCTAGTCTTTGACTGTGTTCAGCGCCTAATTGCCTTCCAACGCCCCCTGGACCTCTAACAACTGTTGGAATAGTAAAATTACCGCCGCTCGTGTATCTCAACATTCCCATATTGTTGGATATTTGATTAAACGCAAGTAATAAAAATCCCATATTCATCCCTTCCACAATTGGTCTTAAACCTGTCATAGCAGCGCCAACAGCCATACCAGTAAAACTATTTTCTGCAATTGGTGTGTCTAATACTCTGAACTCTCCATATTTTTCATATAAATCTTTCGTAACTTTATAAGAGCCGCCATATTGTCCAACATCCTCTCCCATCACACATACGAGGGGATCTCTGCCCATTTCTTCATCAATTGCTTCACGGAGAGCATTAAATAAAAGAGTCCCTTTCACAGCTTTAACAGATCGTCCGGATTACCGGTTTGTTATTCCAAACTATCTCAAACAGTGCCTAATTACCCACCTGCTGCAAAAGTCGACAACAGCAATATGGAAAGCAACATTCCTGGAGAGAGTAATAAAACTAGAAGTCCTAAATCATGAAGAGTCATAGAAAGATCTAAATATGACAATTTAATAGCTAAATACTAGTCATTATTGTTCTTATTGCCTTCTATCAGACTTCGAATAAATACTAAAAACAAACCAAGTCCAATAAAACCAAAGGTAAAGGTTGCAAGAAAACTAATTCCAATAATTAGTGTTTTAAAACCAGAAGCAATACTCTGAGCAATTGGTGAGGAGTAGTTCGGAGTATGAATAGAAAAATATAAAACTATCTTTTTACTAATAAAAAGGCTTAATAAGCTAAAAGATAAACTGGTAATCGAACCTGAAATAAAGCTTAAGGGGCCTTTTTTTGGTTCAGAACTAGTTGCTATGGGAACTGCAGATGAATTAGCTAAATCATCTGATTCATTTTTAAATCCATTACTAGGTGAATTCATTTCTTAATTGAACTCCATTAGACATCATTGAACATGCCCAAGCTGACAAACCAGCTCTTTCAAATTCATTAACATGTTCTTTTAGTACTTTGTTTGCTTGGTTATAATTTTCAAACAAAGCAAAACAACTTGGACCAGAACCACTCATTGAAACTAGACGAGAATAAGGTAAGCGAGATAACAAGTTCAATGACTTTTCAACCTCTGGAGTCATAGGGCGAACGATTTTTTGTAAATCATTTTGTATTTCTTTTCGATTATCAAAAAGCGAAAGATCAGACCAGTCATTAGTTCTGATAATTTTTCTCTTGATTTCAAAATCACTATCATCTTCAAGATAGCTTTCACCATACTTTTCTTTGAATGATTTATATGCAAATGGTGTAGAAACTTGTATTGAAGGGTCTTTGACCAAAATAAGACCCAACTGAAAGTGATTGAATTTTAATTTTTCTAAGATTTCACCTCTTCCAAAACATAACTGTCTACCACCTGATATGCAAAAAGGAATATCTGAGCCTATTTCTTTTGATAAGTCCTCTAATTCCTCAGTCTTAAGATTTAATTTCCAGAGTTTATTTAATCCAACTAATGTTGCAGCTGCATCAGTAGATCCACCAGCCAATCCTGCTCCAATAGGAATATTTTTCTCTAGTTCAATATCAACACCCAATTTTGTATTACCTACTTTATTTCTCAAAAGCTTTGCAGCTTTTATTATTAGATTGTCGTCACCATTAGTAATCTCGTTATTATTAGATTTAAGAGTAATATTATGATCTGCACTATTTATCATCGTTAATTGATCACTTAAATTAATACTTTGCATGACCATTGCCAATTCATGAAACCCATCGGTCCTAATACCTAAAACCTCTAAATGTAGATTAATTTTTGCATGTGCTTCTGCTATAAGAAAATCATCACTTGCTTTGGGGGGAAACATTTTTAATAACTCAAGTTTCTTTTAAAGCTTTTGCCAAGGCAAACCAATTGGAAGGTGAAATTTCCTGTGGTCTTTGATCAAGACTAATACCTCTACAGCCGAAAAATTCATTTATCTGATTGTTGGAAGTAACAAATCTTCCAATCGTGTTTCGTAATTTTTTTCTTCTTCCAGCAAAAGCATGTTTCAAAAGTTTCTCTAATAAATTCCCTATCTCAAAAAAATTTGGCTCACTAGAAACAAAGGGCTTAATCATGACTACTGTGGAATCCACCTTAGGGGCCGGTTGAAAACATTTAGAAGGCACATCACATACTTCCTGACATTTTGCTAGGAGCTGAATCCGCACACTTAAAGCACTAAAATTACTAGTTCCTGGGACAGCTACGAGTCGTTGTGCAACTTCTTTTTGCATAAGTAAAACTAAAGTTTCGAAACTATATTCAGGTGCTTTACTTAATCCACCAATAAGTCTTTTTAATAGTGGACCAGTGATGTTGTAGGGAATATTAGCTACAACTTTATTAACAGTCAGTCCATTTTCAGCCTCCAGTGGAGCAGCTAGAACATCTCCCTCTCTTAAACTAAATTTACTTTGATTAATAAAACGTTTTTTCAAACCAACGACTAAATCTCTATCTAGCTCAATTGCTTGGATGAATCTTGCTTGAGATTCAATTAATTTTTCAGTTAAAGCGCCTTTACCTGGACCAACTTCTAATACGCAATCTTCAGGAATCAATTCGGCAGCCCTGACAATTTGATTCAATACACCTTGATCTTTCAACCAATGTTGCCCAAAGCGTTTTCGAGGAATATGCCTAAAACCACTCAAAGTGTTATCAGCCAAACTAAAATCTCCAACCACATTAGAAACGATCACATATTTTATTCAAATAAATCTAAATTATTTAAAATATACTAACAAGAAGATTTTCAATCAATATACATTTTAAAAAATGACTTTTGATAGCCATAGCATTGAACGCCTTAAAGAGCTAGGACGAATACTTCCCAAAGAGATATCAAAACCCCAATCCAGTGAATTAAAAAATCCCACAGAAACAAAAAATCAAAAATTACACCCAGTTGAAACCGAAACCAACCCCGATCAACTTTTTCGAGAGTTGATGGAAATAAGTCCAGATGGAAATGTACCTCCTCATTTATTAGAAAGACTAAAAAAACTTGAATCAAATAATGTCAAAATTTCTTCCAATTCAGATTCACAAATTAATAAAAAGTCTAAAGATCTTTCTGCTGAAGATGCGCTGAAATTATATACCCAATTTCAACAATTTCTACTCGAAGATGATATCGATTAGAAATATCATTCTTATGCTTAATATTTCACATTATAAAATTATTGCTATTGGAAAAATAAAAAAGAAGTGGATTCAAGAAGCTATCGAAATGTACTTAAAAAGATTACCCGGACTAGAAGTTATAGAAATAAAAGACAATAACAAAGCAAAAGAAGTGCATACGATCAAAGAAATCATTAGCAAAAATGAAATTCTCGTAACTCTTAATGAAAATGGTCAATCTTTCACATCAAAACAACTAGCAAAAAAACTTCTCAATTCTCACAATCAAAATTTTATTTTTGTCATCGGAGGTGCCTCAGGTCTTTGCTCCTCTATTAACAATTTAGCCTCTTGGCAATTAAGTCTTTCTCCTTTAACTTTTCCACATGAAATAGCACGTCTTTTGTTAATAGAACAACTCTACCGCGCAAAAACCATAACCCTAGGTGGGCCTTACCACAAGGAATAAAGAGCACGCAACCCAACCATTATAGTACAAATGAACTATAATGGTTGGGTTGCCCTGGGCCTATGAATTTAAATAGCTCTTACTCTTCCTCAAAGGAAGACTCCTCGACACTATTAATTCCATTAGCAAAAGAAACCATTTCTGCAGGCTTCCCTTCTCCTGCGGAAGACTACATAGAGATCGGCATCGATCTAAATAAATACTTAATCAAAAATCCAATAAGTACATTCTTTCTACGTGTAAGCGGTAATTCAATGAATAATGCTGGAATTTATAACAATGATTTATTAATAATAGATCGCAGTATAAACCCATACCCTGGACATATTGTAGTTGCTCTCTTGGATGGAGAATTCACGTTGAAAAGACTTATAAAAAAGAAAGATAGTTATTACCTAAAAGCAGATAAAGAAAATTATCCAGCAATAAATTTATATGAATATGTAGATATACAAATATGGGGAGTCGCGATTTATTCGATACATGAACTACAAAAACAAAAAGTCTAATTATGTCCAAAGTAATACTTCAAATTGATGGGAACAATTTTTACGCCTCTTGTGAACAAACAATCAATCCTTCCCTAAAAGGAAAGGGCTTAGTTGTACTTTCGAATAATGATGGATGCATAATAGCTCGTAGCGCAGAGGCTAGAAAAATGGGAATTCCTATGGGACAACCCTATTTCAAGTTGAAGAATAAGCTGACTCAATTAAATATAAATGTGAGAAGTTCAAATTACGAGCTTTACGGTGATATAAGTAATCGATTAATGCAGCTACTAAGAAAAAATTGTGAAGAACTAGAAATCTACTCTATAGATGAAGCATTTGGAACTATAAAACGACCAAAAGGAAAGTGCTTATATCAATGGGGAAAAGATTTAAGAGCTTTAGTTTATCAAAATATAGGGATACCAATATCTATCGGTATTGGTGAGACAAAAGTTCTATCAAAGATTTCTAATCATTTAGCAAAAAAAATAAAAAATAATTCAGGTATCTTTGACATAGGTATTATTCAAAATAAAGACCATTATCTTCATCAAATCAAAGTAGGTAAAGTTTGGGGTATAGGCAAAAGAATGTCGATATGGCTAAAAAGTAAAGGGATCACTAATGCCCTAGAACTAAGAGATATGTCAAGCGAACAAATCAAAGGAAAGTATGGCGTAGTTGGTCTACGCATTCAAAATGAATTAAAAGGGAACCTCTGTATCCCTATAAAAGAGACCTCATCAGAGAAAAAAGAAATCTGCGTAAGTAGAAGTTTTTCATATCCTATAGATACCTTTGAAGATTTGAACCAAGCAATCATTAAATATGTTTTAATCGCAAGTGCTAAATTGCGAAAGTACAATCAATTATCTTCAGCTATTACAGTTTTTACGCATACAAATATTCATTCAAAAGATTTTTTTAAAAGTGAAGCAACAGAAAAAATAAGTATTCCAACATCTAACTCGAGAATCATGATTGAAAAAAGTCAATCACTAACGAAAAAAATTTTTAAACCTTACAAAAAATTAATAAAGGCTGGTGTAATACTACATAAACTTCAAAGCAATAAATATGAACAAAATCTAATATTTAATTCACAGAATATTCAAAAAGACTTATATCTAAAGAGACTAGATAATATAATAGATAATATTAATTCAAAAAATGGTATAGATACAATAAATTGGGGATCAACAATTATTAAAAAAGAATGGAGCCCAAGTAGAAAAAAAGTATCTAATATAAAGACAACAGACATAGAAAATATTCCAATAATATACGCAAATTAGTATTAAAAAAGAGACTTAAATAAAAATAATTAGAAAAATAACAATTTTATTAAATGAGGATGGTATTATAAATAAAATTATAAGTATCAAAGAATAATGGAGTTCTTAGAGTATTTGGATAGAACAGAAATAGAAATTATAAAAATTATAGAAGAAGCCGGATATAAAACAGAAGAAAATGCATCAATGTGTCTAATAAGTGATGACTATGTAGGATTTTTAGACAAGAGAAAGAAAGTAATTATTATTTGTACAAATAATGCTAAAAAACGAGAAGGCTATACTTTTCTAAGAAAGAGAGATGAGAAGGCTTATGAAAGGACAGCGCAACATATAAAAAAAGCATTAAGACATGAAGCCGTACATGTTGCTCAGGAATGCAATGATGGAAAAATATTAAACATGAAAACAAAGTTATCAATGAATAGTGCAAAAATAAAGGCCTTAAATGGCTCTTTAAAAATATCTGGTGAGGAAGAAAAAGAGAGACAAGCTTACATATTAGAAGATAAACCAAGATTAGTAGAAAAAGAATTAAAAAAATATTGTCTATAATTATATTATTAATATTAATTATCTCTAAGTAATTGAATAGCTTTTAGTTTGCTACTAAAAATCAAAACCATTCCTTGGTCTAAGTAAGAAAGGCCTATAAAAGTCTTAACAGCATTGGAATTAACAAGCGCCGTTCCACATGTCTCAAGGATAAGCACAGGAAGTGTCGAAGTAGATCCCTGCATTCTCTGAAGATCGAGAGATTGACGAACAGCTAACTTTGCTTTAATTAATCCTATTTTATTGATAAAATCAGGCCAAAGTTCATTAGATAAAGTACATTCATCGAAATTAAAGGGAGAGGAATTTTTCATTTAATAATATAAGTTTAGAAAATTATTTATGACATCGCTGCTGATCTAGGTTTAATATATGTTTTCTCTCAGCGTAATAAAGTTGCTGAAATTTTATAGCATCGTTGTTTAAATCTTCAAACATACTAATAACTTTCTGTTCCATATCAGATGAATCACTAGGCTCAGAAGTTTCCTGAACAATAAGAGAGGCAATGCAATTTTCAAGGGTTTGTAATCGTTGAGAACTCCATGCATCAATTAGATGTCTACAACGTTTTAGGGATTTCTGCTTTTCAAGAGCAGCAAGAGCTCCACGAATGAACGACTCGGGGTTGCATAGTGTTGCCAAACGAAGTTCTGTAGGTTCTAAAAAAGGAGTAAGTTTAGGAAGATGTTCATTGTCATTAACGAGGAAGGTATCTAACAAGTTTTTAATTAAATCAACATCTGCTAAGATATTATTTAAGTCTTTACAGCGATTTATCTTCTCAACAGTATCAGAGCCGAACTTATTCTCCTCAATGTTACATATAGTTGACCATATTGCTCGATGATGATTAATTGCAAAATCATCTAAGTCTCTTAGTCGCAATTCATAACGAATATGGGATCGATAATTAGGACAATGAATATAAGTAAAAAGTATATCTGCTTCGCTTCTTTCTCTTAAACTAACTTCTTGAGGCTTATCATACTTTTTAGAACGTCCGTGCCATCTTTGACCACTAATTTGGCTACGTAAGTCTTCTTCTAGTTGAAGAGCGAATCTAGCATGCCCCCTACTAAGAAGCTGAGCGACCTTCTGTAGATAATGAGTTCTGATTGCTGTTTGTGGTAGCTTCCCAAGAAGACTTACTAAATTACTAACAGCCTCCTGAAATTGATCAGATTTATTTAAATCTAAATCCTTCAAGGATTGCTCTATTTGCCAATCCATCCACACAGGTGATTTAGCTGCTAATGCTTCATATTCGGATGGTGAATTATCTTTAAGGAACTCATCTGGATCTTTACCTGAAGGTAATTGAAGAACTCTTAAATCAAGCTGACCTTGAATAGCTAAGTTTTCTACTTCACTAATAGCGCGGTTAGCAGCACGAATTCCAGCATTATCTGAGTCGAAATTCAGAAGAATCTTTTTACTATCCGTAGAGCGAGAGAGAAGAGTTATTTGATTACTGCTTAATGCTGTTCCCAAGGAGGCGACTACATTTGAAATACCAGAATCATAAAGTGCCATGACATCAAAATATCCTTCAACCACAACTGCATAATCTTTTTTTCTAATTGAAAGGGCTGCTTTATCTAATCCAAAAAGATTTTTACCTTTTTCAAAAATTTCAGTCTCAGGTGAATTTAAATACTTAGGCTCTGAGCCATCAAGACTTCTTCCTCCAAAACCGATTACTCTTTTTTGCCTGTCATGAATAGGAACAATAATGCGGTTACGAAATCGATCATAAAAGCCATTACCGCCCTTTCGAGGAACAATTAATCCTGCCGATTCAAGGGTCTCAACACTGATTTTTTCTATACCTACAAAATATTGGAGTAATGAGTCCCAATTATCTGGAGCAAAACCAAGCTCAAAATTAATTAAAGTGCCATCACTTAGTTGACGTTTATTTTTAAGGTAATTAAGAGCATGTTCACCAGATTTAGAATTTAATTGATTTCTAAACCAACCTGTAGCCAGTTTCAAAACACGATAAAGTTCATCTCTACGTGAAAGCTGTTGCTTGAGTCTTTCTTGTTGAGGTCCTTCGACTGTGTCTATAGGTACTTGATATTTTTTAGCCAGTTCAAGAACAACTTCACTAAAACTTTGCCTCTGAAACTCCATTAAAAATTTAATCGCATTACCACCAGCACCACATGAAAAACAATAATAAAATTGCTTGCCAGGAATTACTGACATTGAAGGCTTACTATCATCGTGAAAAGGACATATTCCAACATATTCTTTACCTTTTTTCTTTAAGACGACGTGCTCACCAACTACATCAACAATATCTACACGTTCTTTGACAGACTCAATTGTCCTAGGATGTAGTCGAGCAGAAGCCATATGATAATTTTAATTGATATTTAAATATTTAGTTAAGAGATTTAGAAATTGAGAGAAACACAAGCTACAGATGAACTTAATATTGAAGAAAATTTAAAAGGGTTTAAATTTTTAATTGGTAGCGGATTAGCATTTAGCCTTATGAGTGTTTGTGTTAAGGCTATTGGGGAGAGGATACCAATTTCAGAACTTGTTTTTGCTAGGGCTACTATAAGTATAATAATAACTAGATTTTACTTATTTAAGAATAAAATCAACCCCTGGGGACATCAAAAAAGATTATTAATTATAAGGGGTTTACTAGGAACAGTTGCACTATTTTGTATATTCAAAGCGCTAACAATATTACCTATAGCAACAGCAACAGTAATACAATACATCTACCCTACATTTACAGTAATATGTGCATACATAGTTTTAAAGGAATTTATATTAAGGAGAATAATATATTCAACCGTTATTGGTTGGATAGGAATTGTTTTAGTTAGTAAGCCAGAATTTACTAGCAACAGTAATATTAAAGAAACAATGATTGCAATAGTCATTGCAATATTGGGCGCCTTAATGACATCATTAGCTTATATATGTGTAAAAAAGCTATCTTCAAAAGAACACCCTCTAGTTATTATTTACTACTTTCCTTTAGTTTCCATACCTTTATCTATTCCATTTATTATTAATGATTTTGTATTGCCAACTGAAACAGATTGGTTCTGGATAATAGGTATTGGTATTTTCACACAGATAGGTCAACTCTGTATCACAGAGGGTTTAAGACTACTTCCAGCTGGCCAAGCAACTTCCTTAAACTATTCCCAGGTTATCTTTGCAAGTATATGGGGAGTATTGATTTTCCAAGAAACAATAACAAGTTCAATTTACTTAGGTGGTTTATGCGTACTTATTTCCACTATTATTAGTATGAGTGCATCCAAAAGACCAAAACGAAAAATATGAATTGTAAATCTTTAATTTTTTCAGTGGTTTTTATTTCCACTGGAACAACATCGATTCTTGCAGATGAGTATCAACGAGGTTACTCATCTAGTAGAACTTGCACGAGAAACGAATATAGAGAAGAATATATCCCAGGGACAAGAAAGGATCCTGGGTATGTCAAAAAATGGGAGGAAACGGTAGAGGTTCCTTGCCCAGGTGTTGGCTCGACAAACAATAACAACAAATTTGATAACAATGACTGCTCTGAGGGCAAAATTGCAGGGGGTATTTTAGGTGCTGGATTCGCTACGGCCATTTCCAGAGGTAAAGATCGTTGGTGGGCAATTCCTGCTGGTCTAGTAGGAGGGTCAATGGTTGGTTGTCAAATTGATGGTGGCTAAGTGTATTTTTATATTCTCAAAAATTTAATCAAGGTAAATAATGATTAGCTGGTTAAAAGGCGAAATAGTACATAACTGGCAAATATCCAACAAAAAAGGAGTTGTTCTAAATGTCGGTGGAGTTGGTTATGAAATACAACTATTATCAAAACAAATAGTTAAAAAAGAAGATTCTAATAGTATTGAGTTATGGATCCACGAAATAGATCGGGAAGATGGCACTAATTTATATGGTTTTATAGAGGTTAATCAAAGAGATTTATTTCGAGAAATTATTAGTGTAAATGGAATAGGTCCACAAATTGGTATGGCCTTATTAGAGGACTTTGAAGTTACTCAATTAGTTAATAGTATAGAAAAAAAAGAATCTAATTTATTAACAAAAACTCAAGGGATAGGAAAGCGAATCGCAGAAAGATTAATTGTTGAACTAAGAAATAAACTGCTAAGATTTATAGATAATAATGAAACAGTTTATGAAGATAAAAAAGACATAGAGCCTAATCAATTTTCTAAATATATAGATGAGATATATTTAATTCTAAATTCCCTTGGCTATGTAGATAATGAAATAAAAGATTCAATAAAAATAATAACAACAAACGAAAAAGAACATTCTTTACAAATGAATTCCCTATCTCCAGAGGGAAAAGCAGAGCTAATGGATAAACATCTCAAAGAGATTCTTATGAAATTGAGTGAAAAAAGCACTTGATAGAAGGCTATGGATTAAATTACACTTGAAAGATAAGAAAAGCTAAACAAATGTCACTTGGCACAGAAGAGAAACAAAAGCTAATCAACACACATCAAGTCCATCCAACTGATACTGGCTCAGTAGAAGTTCAAGTAGCAATGCTTACTTCAAGGATCTCTAAGTTAAGCAAACATCTTCAGGGAAACATCCATGATTTCTCTTCAAGACAAGGATTGCTCAAAATGATTGGACAGCGCAAAAGACTTTTGGGTTACGTCCGAACTAAAAGTGAAAAAAGATATACAGAACTCATAGAAAAATTAGCTATTAGAGGATAATCACTGGTACTAGATTGCTAGAAGCTAATGAAAGGTTCGAAAAAAAACAAAAAGGACCAACCTAAAGAAGTAAAAATAGGATTCTCCAGTAATAACTCGACACCGAAAATTGATTCAAAGAAATCTTCAAAAATCAGTACCAAGAAATCAGGGATACCAAACTATGTTGCAAATAGAATGGCAAGAAGAATAGCATTTACCACGGGTATTCCAACCATAAGTGGTATGGGGGTATTTGTTGGAAGTTATTTTTTAATAAGCAAAGGTATTGCTGAAATATCTCCAACACTCACTCTTGTCAGTTCAGCACTTTGTTTCCTTGTTGGCTTATTAGGATTAAGTTATGGAATACTCTCCGCTAGTTGGGATTTTAATCCAGGAAGTTTTCTTGGTTTTGAAAACATAAAGCCAAACATTAATAGGATGAAAGATGCATTCAAAACAAGCCAAAAAGATACTTCTAGTTAAAAATAAAATTTAATTTAATTTACAAGGCTTTTACTTGATCTTGCAATAAAGGAACTCTTAGACAGTGCATCCAAAGCTAAGTCGGTGTCCTTTACGCAGAATTGATCGCCCAACCTTACATACCTAGTATTATTGCTGTCCTTTAGACAAGCTACCACAGGGATTCGTACACCTAATTCATTTCTGGCAGGTCTGTTTTTATAGAGGCATTCTCTTAATTTATGCTGGATATTAATATCTGTTGCTTGATCAGGACGAAGATCAATCAACAGAAATCTTAAATCATCAATTTCACGGCAATCATCAATAAGTAATTGAACAGATTCATCTCTCCTGTCTACGCTTCCCCATATCAATAGCCTCGTTTCAATCATCAAATGGTCAGATAATCTTTCATAACTTTTTGGGAAGACAACCGCTTCACAAGAACCAGTCAAATCCTCTAATTGAATAATCGCCATCCTGTCACCTTTTCTTGTTGTGACTTCTCTCATCTCAGGAATCATTGCAATAACACTGACCTTGGACTTATCCTTCTGCTCTTCTAGAGAACCAAGGCTGATAGGAGCAATCAATTTTGCAGGCTCAGAAAGTTGCTTCAAAGGATGATCCGATAGATAGAATCCAACATGCTCTTTCTCTAATTTAAGTTTATCTGAGGGAAGATACTCGTTGACTAGTTTTCCCTTTGGGACTGATGAATAATCATCAGTCGTTGAAGTTTCATTATTAGTGGAAGTAGAAAGATCGAAAAGATTACATTGGCCGCTTAATCTATCTTTTGCTCTAGAAGAAGCCCATTCAATAGTTAAATCTAAATCAGAAATAAGCTGAGCGCGATTTGCATTTTCATCAAGGCAATCAAGCGCCCCACTATGAATCAAAGCCTCAAGACCTCTACGGTTAACAGCACTGAGTGAAATTCGATCACAGAATTGGGCTAATGAAGTGAATTCCCCATCTTCATCTCTAGAGGTAATAATTTTTCTAATTGCACCATCACCTAAATTTTTGACAGCTGAAAAGCCAAAAAGAATTGAATTATCTTTTGGAGTAAAATCAACATCAGAGGTATTGATATTTGGAGGCATAACCTCTATGCCCATTGAATTACAGTTAGATATATATCTTTGAACTTTGTCAGCCGAGCCAGCATTGACAGTAAGCAAAGCAGCCATATAAGCAACAGGATAATGTGCTTTTAAATAAGCAGTCTGATAAGTAACCGCGCCATAAGCAGTTGAATGACTTTTGTTAAAGCAATATTCAGCAAATAAAACCATTTGGTCAAATAACTGTTCAGAAATAATTGCTGAAACACCATTCTTAACAGCTCCATCAACAAAGAGCGTTCTATGTCTCTGCATTTCAGATACTTTTTTCTTACCCATTGCCCTTCTTAATAAGTCTGCCTGGCCAAGTGAATACCCTGCTAAATCCTGTGCGATCTTCATGATCTGCTCTTGATAAACCATGATTCCATAAGTCTCACTTAAAATAGGCTTAAGTGACTGATGTTGAAAATCAATACTCTCTTTGCCATGTTTTCTATTTATAAATTTAGGAATTAATCCTGCATCAAGCGGACCTGGGCGATAAAGGGCAAGAATTGAAGAAATATCCTCAAGAGATGAGGGTTTTAGATCTTTTACTATTTGTCTCATCCCACTAGATTCAAGTTGGAAAATTCCTTCTAAATCACCTCTAGAAAGTAATTCGAATGTTTTTTCATCTGTGAAAGGCAAAGAATCAGGATCTAATCTCCTGCCAATTGATTTCTCAACTAAATTTATTGTTTTTTCGATCATTGTAAGATTTCTAAGTCCTAAAAAGTCCATCTTCAAAAGACCAAGAGATTCAATATCTTCCATGAAATATTGAGTGATTATTTGTCCATCATTGTTTCTTTGAAGTGGAACTAAATTATCAAGTGAATTCGCCGCTATAACTACACCTGCTGCATGTACACCAAAAGTCTTATTTGTCCCTTCTATCCGCATTGCCATATCAACCCATTTCTTTACTTTTGAATCATTATTGTATTTTTCATAGAATTCCTTATTTGGCGACTCTTTTGAAATCATAGATGACAATTTTGCAGGCTTACCCCTTACAACTGGTATTAATTTCGCTAGACGATCAGCATCGCCATAGGGAATATCAAGAACACGAGCAACATCTTTCAAAACAGCCTTAGATGTCATTCTGTTAAATGTAATTATCTGTGCAACTTTGTCGTCACCGTACTTTTTAGTAACATAATCTATAACTTCACCACGTCTTTCAATACAAAAATCAGTATCAATATCAGGCATTGATTTTCTCTCAGGGTTCAGAAATCT
>QCEW01000019.1 GCA_003280445.1 Prochlorococcus sp. AG-363-A03
AATCGGATTAGGTGTTTCGTTTCTATTGACATTGATTTTGCCTGGAGATATTGGAAAGATGAAAAGCAAACCCATCTTTAAAGACTTATTCTCTAAATCTCAAGGGATCAACGTCCTCTCTTTTGCACGTTTTTTTCTCTTTGGGGCAAGAGATGTATGGTTCGTCGTAGCACTTCCTGTTTTTCTTGAAACGTATCTAAATTGGAATTTTTCTGAGATTGGAGCGTTCCTAGGCTTATGGGTTATTGGATATGGCTTTATTCAAGCGTTTGCACCGTCTTTAAGAAATTTATGGGGAAATAAAACAAGCCCAGGAGTTTCTTCTGTTCAATTTTGGAGTGCTGTCTTAACTGCGATACCTGCGCTAATAGCAATAGCACTATGGCGACAAAGCAATCCAGAAATAGCAATTACAGCTGGATTGATATTGTTTGGGTTCATATTTGCAATGAACTCATCAATACATTCCTATATGGTTCTTGCTTATACGGACAAGGAAAATGTGAGTCTAAATGTCGGCTTCTATTACATGGCAAATGCGGCAGGGAGACTAATTGGAACTCTCCTATCAGGAGTTTTATTCATGCTTGGAGCTAATGCCTCTATAGGAATGCAACTATGTTTATGGTGTTCAAGTCTATTTGTATTTCTCTCATTGTTGACTAGTTTACGACTACCACCAGTTTCAAGTGCTATAGCTATTGAAAAAGCCTAATATTCTTATACCAAAAGATTACCTTATCTTTTTCTATAGGATATTTGTTTAGTGATAGTGAGCCCAACATTTTCTGAACTGAGTTCAACTTTTCTGAAAATAGGAGTCTTTAGTTTTGGCGGCCCATATGCGCATATTGCAATGTTTAAAGACGAGATCATCATTCAAAGGAATTGGGTTTCCGAGCAAGAGTTTGACGAAGGATTGGGTATTTGCGAAATACTACCTGGGCCGACATCAAGTCAATTAGCAATCTTTTTAGGGACAAAGATAAAGGGTTTTTATGGAGGATTAATAAGTGGGATATGTTTTTTATTGCCTGGATTTTTCATCATTTTACTTATGAGTCAACTTTGGAGACAAGGACAATCAATTGATAATTTTTCAGATTTTTTGTCTATTCCTCAAATAATTGTAATTTCAATAATTTGGGGGTTTGCTTTAAACCTATTAAAAAATCGTAGTCAAGTATGGCAATGGACAACGGCTAGTTTTGTATTTATTGGGTCAATTATTGATCGATCAACTTCACTACATCTACCTATCACATTGCTTTTATTGTTGGCTGGAATTTTCGGAATCTATCAAAGTAATTCTAAGAGATTCCTGAGCTTTTTCTTTATTCCTTATGGCTTTGAGCATTCTTATTTCGATCTAAAATTATTTGGTTTTCCAAGTTTTTTAACAGCTCCAATATTTCGAGAGGATATAGGCAATTTATTATCGAACTCTTTGAAGTTATTTTATGTATTCTTTAAAGCAGGTTTACTGGTTTTTGGTGGAGGGTTAGTAATTGTTCCACTCCTACAAACCCAAGTAATTGAGATGGGTTGGTTAGATAGTCGTAGTTTTATTGATGCTATAGCCATCGGTCAACTCTCTCCAGGGCCAGTAGTTCTTTCAAGTGCATTTATAGGCTTTCAAGTTGGAGCAAAAGAAGGAACTATTCTTTTAGGAACATTTTTCTCCCTCATCTCAACATTCGCGATATTTTTACCAAGTTTTATATTTATTCTTTTAGGGGAACCTTTAATAAAAAGAATCAAAAATAAAGTGATGATAGATAACTATATTAATGGAGTGTTATCAGGCATACCGGGTGCAATTCTTGCTGTAGTCATACCTATGACGGGTAAGGTTATCGTTGGCAAAGATATCTTTCAAACTTGTATTTATAGTCTAATCTTTTTTATAAGTCTAATCCTTAGTTTTAAACAATCCATAAAGCCTTATAAATTAGTTGCCATATCTATTGTTCTAGGGATGGCAATCCAAATTTTATTTTTGTAGGCATTTAAAATAGGGTAATTTTTTCGCTTTCATCCTATTTATACATTCATCAATTTTATCTAATTCTGTCTTTGATTGATTGGGCTCGTTTGATTTGAGTTTTGTGTTTGACTTAGTAAAACTCCCTTCCTTCTCTTTAACTGCAGTTGTAGTTGATGGAGTTGATTTGGAATCAGTGGATTTTTTTAAATCTTTTCCACATTCTAAAATAGGCAAACCTTTAGCTTTTTGATCATTAATACATTGATCCAATTTCTCTAACTCTGTTTGATTCATATTTTTAAGTTGATCTTTTTCTGGACAACCCGTTAATAAGAAAAGAAATAACGGAGAAAGTAGAAGCAATCGTTTCATTTTTTCTCTTGTATCTAAAGTAAGATTATCAAATTGTTTTTAAGTTTAATTTAAGAAAAAGATTTTAAAAATTCGTTCAAACAACTGCTAAATAAAATAATCATCTCACCTCTGACTCTCGATCATATTCAAGACCAGCTTCATTCATCCAAGCTGCTTTTGTTTTGCAGTTTTTACCATGCTCCGCGAGATGTAAGCCCTCAATCGAACTAAATAAAACTAGCAGTGACACAGGTATCCACCAGATAGGTGATCCAACTATTTCTTTCCAATTATTTAGTTGCATACTAAAAACTTAGGTTAATAAAAACTTAAACTACTTTTTTTAAGTAGTGGTTAAGAGTGAACAGGAAATAAAAAAAGGAGACTTAAAGTCTCCTTTTCTGATTGTATTAAAAGCTAAGTTTTACTTACCAATACGCTTTACTGCAGCGCGTGATTTTTTAAGAATTTCACCTTTAAGAGGTACGAATCCAAGAGAAGGAGCCTTAGCCTGGGCTTTATCACTTAGCAAGTAGTTAAGTGATTTTTGAATAGCTTTAGTATTTCTACCATTGCCTTCTTCATAAGCAAGAATCCATGTCAACGTAGCGATTGGGTATGCACCCTTAGCTGTTGGGTTAGGGTTTTTACCTGCTAAGTTTTCATCTAAAGTAATTCCATTAAGAGCTTTAGCTCCTGACTCAGTAGATGGCTTTAAATACTCTCCAGATAAGTTTTGAAGAGCGGCAGCCTTGATTTCTCCTTTAATGTATGACTGGTTTACATAACCAATTGCACCAGGAGTATTACGAATTACGCCTGCAACACCTGCGTTACCTTTTCCACCAACACCAGCAGGCCAAGCAATAGATTTACCTGTTCCTAAATTCCATGTCTTAGAGAAAGCTTGCATGGAGTTTGAGAAAGCCTTGGTTGTACCGGAGCCATCAGAGCGATGTGCCCATGTCATTTTTCCTGCAGGACAACCAACTTCTTTCCAATTTGAGATTTTACCCATAGCAACGCGAACAGCTTGCTCTTGAGTCAGCTTAAGGTCGCAATCGTAGTTATAACCAAAGGCAATTGTGCCTCCAACCATTGGGATTTGAACTAATCCACGAGTAACTTTTGCAATATCCTTTGCTTTCATTGGATCATCAGAAGCACCGAAGTTAACGGTTTGGTCAATGAAAGCTTTACGGCCAGAACCTGAACCAACAGCTTGATAGTTGACTCGAGGTCCACCTTCTTTGGCTAAATCAGAAAACCAACGTGTGTAGATTTTAGCGGGAAAGGATGCACCTGCTCCACTAAGACGACTAGCTGCATTTGCGGACATGCCTGCGCCCACTGCAAGCAAAGAAGTATAGATGAGGGCCTTCTTGGCGAAGGTCATGAGGCCTAATAAAAAAACTGGCTCTTATTTCATAGCATTTAATTGATCAAAATATTTATCTTTAAAATTCAAATTAGCAATTCATCAATTTTCCTTGATCTGTTCTTAACCTTTTGATTATCCAAGTTTAATTTTTATTTTTTTTAAGCTCAAGAAATTTCAAAATGACGATTTTTACTCTAAAAAAATTAATGTTTACTTTGTTGAACCTTAACCAAACGTTTACGTAACTTTAGTCACTTCTAAACGTACATCCTATACCTTTCATTTGGATGTTATATCCACTACTTTTTTATCTTGTGTGAGGACACGATGAAATTTTTCAAGAGCTTATTAGTAGCTCCTGCAGCATTAGGCCTTATGGCTCCAGTTGCTGTTAATGCTGACACAGCTTTCAGTCCAACATCGAAATTATCAAGCAGCGTTAACTTCACTATTGGTTCTAATACAGACTCAGCAGATGGAGACGAGCTTCACTCAACATATGAGATGAAGTTTAAATCAACTACTAGCTTTACTGGTGAAGACAAACTTGTTGGAAAGTTTGAAATTGGTAATGGTAAAACATTGGGTGGTGGAATCGATCCTCAAAGTAGTAAGGGCGGCGGTACAACACCAACACTCACTGATCTGTATTATCAATTCCCACTATCTGATGGCTTAACAGTAAGCTTCGGACCAAAGATGGATGGAGATCAAGGTCTTGCTGGTACTACATCTATTTACGGCGAGCCAGTTCTATTAGCAGTTGATAGTTACTACGCTCTTGCCGGAGAAGGCGGAACAGGCGTAACTTTCGGTTATGAAGGTGAAAATGGTTGGAACGCTTCTCTTAACTTAACTGCAGCTGATGGTGATGATGCAACTAAGGGAATCTTCGGCGACGATACTGAAGACTACGTAACTGCTCAAGTTGGTTATGATGGTGATGGCTTTGGTGGAACATTTACATATAGTGATAGCAGTGATACATACACTGCATACGGTATAGGTGGTTATTTCCAGCCAGAGACAATGCCTTTCACTGTTAGTGCTTATTTTGATTCATACGATCCTGAGACAGGGAAAGATGATGAGAACTGGGTTGTTGGTGTAGAAGGTGATGCTGGTCCAGGAACACTTGGTGTAGGCGTAGGAACTCAAAAAGGTGATGGCGAGAAACTTACATATGAAGCTTGGTACGAATACAAGCTTGCTGATGGCGTCAAGATCACACCAATGATCTGGACTTCAGAAGATGCTGGTGTCGGTGGAGAAGATCTATCTGGCGCAGCTGTTAACGTTAAGTACAAGTTCTAAACTTCTTACTTAAACTTTTCAAAAAGGCCCCTAATGTAGGGGCCTTTTTTTTATACATAGTTGTTAAACGCCTCTTAACTTGTTGCTAATCAAATTTTTAATTGAAAAGGTTTTTCTCTTAACTTCAGTCAGCTAATAATTAGATGTCTGATTTTTACTCAATGAAAAAAAGGGTTGTACTAGCATGTGGCTCAGCAGTGCTAGCTCTCTTAGCCTCCTCTAGCACAGCAAGTCTTGCAGGATGGTTTTATAGTTCAAATAAAAATTTCAATAGAGTTTCTTCTTTCGCTATCAATAGGAATCTTCCATCTGGTGTAAAGTCCACAACTAAAACATCTGCAGAAACGATCACAGCAACTAAAGATGGAAACACACTTATCTACACTGATAGTGACCTTGGTGTTGTAGGAATAATAGATATTACCGATCCATCAGATCCTAAAGCTGAAGGGATTATCGAGTTAGACGCAGAACCAACATCAGTTATGGAGCGTAAAGGTAAAATCTTTGTAGGTATTAATACATCTGAAAGCTATACAAATCCATCAGGATCAATAACTTCATACGATCTAAAAACAGGTATTAAGTCAAAAGAATGCAACGTTGGTGGTCAACCTGATAGTGTCGCAATTGCCCCAAGCGGAAAATTTATCGCAGTTGCGATTGAGAATGAAAGAGATGAAGAATTTAATGATGGTGTGATTCCACAAATGCCTGCAGGTAATGTAGCTTTTGTAAAGCTAAAAGGAGGAGATCTTGATTGTGATTCAATGTTCTTCGCAGATGTCTCTGGTCTTTCTGAAATAGCACCAAGTGATCCTGAACCAGAATTTCTAACGATTAATAAAAAAGGTGAAACAGTTGTTTCACTGCAAGAAAATAATCACTTGGTGGTACTAAATAAAAAAGGTGAAGTTATCTCCCATTTTTCAGCAGGTCTAGTAAGTCAAATGGCAGGAATGGATACTAAAAAAGATGGAGCACATACATTCAAGAAAAAGCTAAAAAACGTTAGACGTGAACCAGACGGACTAACTTGGATTGATAACGATCATTTTGCGACAGCTAATGAGGGAGATTACAAGTTAAAGAAAGAAGGTCAGGCAAAAAGAGGAGGTTCTAGATCTTGGACGATTTGGAATAAAGATGGTTCTGTTGTTTATGAAGATGGAAACAGACTAGAAAGAGCTATTGCACAAATTGGTCATTTTCAAGACGATCGTGCTGGAAAGAAAGGAGTAGAACCTGAATCAGTGACTTATGCGAAAATCAAAGGTACTCCTTATATGTTTGTAGGAGCTGAAAGAGCTGGAGTTGTAGCTGTATATGATGTATCAGATTTAAGTCAGCCAACACTCCTTCAACTATTACCATCTGGTATTGGACCAGAAGGATTTGTCGCAATTCCTAAACGTGGTTTAATCGCATCTTCTAACGAAAAAGATTACAACAAGAAAGAACCTGGCTTGGCTTCACATGTAATGACTTACGAGCTCCAAAAGGCAGATGCAATTTATCCACACATCACTAATGAAGGTGGATATGACTTTGTTAGTTGGGGATCGATTAGCGGAATGGTTGATGGAGGCGATGGAAAGATTTATGCCGTTAACGACAGCACATTTTCGTCACAGCCAAGAATTTATGTGATCGATACGAATTACAGCCCTGCCATACTTGATACTGCAATAGACATCAAGTTAAAAGGAAAGACTGCTCCATTTATGGATATGGAGGGAATTACACTTGATGGTAAAGGTGGTTTTTATGTTTCCACAGAAGGATTCAAAGAGAAAGGTGGTCCAGGGATAGAACAAGCTCCAGCTGCTGTTTATCACATCAGCTCAGATGGTGAAATTCTTGAAAAAATAGATGTACCCTATTCCCTTATTCAATATCAAACGAAAGCTGGCTTTGAAGGGATAGCAAAAGTTGGAGATACTCTTTACATGGCACAACAAAAGCCATGGGCGGATGATCCATTTAATACAACAAAAATTGTTACTTACAACTTAGAAAGCAAAGAATGGGGAGCTGTTAACTATGTATTCGAAAAGCAAGGTAGAAAAGGTGGCGTAGGAATTTCCGAATTGACTCATCATGACGGATACCTTTATGCAATTGAAAGAGATAGCAATTACGGTGCAAAGGCTAAATTAAAGTCTATTTTCCGTATCAAAGTTTCTGATATCAATCCTGATCCAATTTCGAATGATACTTCTACACCAATTCTATATCCATTGGTTAAGAAAGAGTTCGTTAAGGATTTGAGATCAGATCTAACTTCAACAGGTGGATTTATTCTTGAAAAAGTTGAAGGCCTAGCTATCAAGAAAGATGGTACCGCTTACATATCAACTGACAATGATGGAACTTCGAAAAAGTCAACTGGTGAAACTCTCTTCCTAAACATAGGAAAACTTTAAATCAATCAACCAAGAGAGAGGGTACAGCATATAGATGTTGTACCCTTTTTTTTTTATCCATTAAATTCGATGTATTTAAATTCATGAAGAGAAAATATCTTTTAGCTATTTTTAGTTATCTATTTTTTTGCTTGCTAGAAACATCAAAAGCAGAGGATAAATACTTTTGGCAAGCAGCAAGATACTACATACACAATGTAGAAGAAATGAATAAGGCATGTGATGATATGCGGTCTGAAAATGAATACGGTGTTTCAGCCTTTGTTGATTTTTATATGCCATCACTCCCAGATAGATTCTGGTCTGCAATTGGTAAAAGACAAACTTATTGGTACGAAGAAAATGATGGTAGTTATCTATTAACTGGTGATGCTGTTCGAGACTTGAAAAGACTTATAGCAAGAAAAAACTGTCCAGATATTTACTAAACAATCTGTTTTTGTAGAGGTAATTTGATTTTCATCAAAGTACCACCATTAGTATCATTAGAAGCTTCAATAGCCCCTTTGTGATTAACAACTATTTGTTGAGCTATTGAGAGACCTAAACCACTACCTATACGTTTGTTTTTATACCTAGATGGATCACCTCTATAAAAACGTTGAAACATATTTTTCAGATCATCTTTACTTAACCCTGGCCCTTCATCTTTGATACTTAAAATTAGATGTTTATCATCTTCATAAATTTGAGTATTGATGTTAGCTGAATCAGGGGAATATCTAATTGCATTATCAAGCAAATTAAAAACAACCCTATATAATTTCTCAGAATTACCCTCTATTAAAGAATTAGTTTTCGATGTATTAACTAAATTTAATTTTTTCTTATCTGCCAGCGGCTTAAGGGTATTCCATGAACTGAGTATAATTTCTTCCATATTAATTTTTTTTGTAAATTCATCCTGAACTGAAGATGAATTTACCAATCTGGACAACTCCAGTAAATCATTCACCATCAACTTTAGTCTTAAAATTTCTTTTCTTAATCTCTTTACTAAAGGCCTATCCTTTTTCTTGACCAAATCATCCAATCTATCACCAAGTAACATGAGTGCAGTTAATGGGGTTTTCAATTCGTGAGCAGCGTCACCTAACATCCTCTCTTGTAATTGACGCTGATATTCTAAAGATCTTTTATTAGTTAAAAGTATTAGCGTATAGGATTTCGAGCCAGGCATTAAAGAAATCTCAAGCTCTTTTTCATTGAAGAAATAAGGAATACTTTTAAATCTCTTTGAGCTATTAAGCTTTTGTATTTCTCTCTTTATCTCGTCTGGTATTTTGAGTTTAAAGAGGGATTTCCCTAATATTTTTGAATCCTTTTTGATAGACAATAATTTCTTTGCCTGCTTATTGATATACATAATTTTATTCTTAGACGTAATAATTATCCAACCCTGATTAATATCATCTACCCAATATAAGATTTGAGATATATCAACCTCTCGTTGACGATTAAGCCATTTTGTAACATTCTTAGTAGTTGTTCTAACTCTTCTAATACTTAGAATCTTTTTTATGAATCTAAATAGCTTTTTAAATGATTTTTTTAGCATAATTCGCTTTTAACCAAATTTGTAGCCAAAACCTCTAACGGTTTTTATATAATCTGGAGCCGATGCATCTTCTTCTATCTTTTCTCTAATCCATCTAATATGTACATCTACAGTTTTAGAATCACCCACATAATCAATCCCCCAAATTTGTTCTAAAAGTTGATCACGACTCCATACCCGCTTAGGATTCTGCAGGAATAATTCCATGATTTTGTATTCCTTAGGGGCAAGATTTATTTCCTTATTGTTTTTAGTGACCCTGTACTCCTGTCTATATAAGGATATATTTTTGTAGCTAAGGACTTGTGAAGAATCTTGAGGTTGCTGATGATTAGTTTCAGACCTCCTTAAAATTGCTCGACACCTTGCTATTAATTCATTTAAGCCAAATGGCTTTATCAAATAATCGTCGGCTCCAACTTCTAATCCCAATACACGGTCAGATTCACTGTCTTTTGCACTGACAACAAGAATAGGTGTTTTTATATTGTTTTTTCGGACTCTTCTACAAAGCTCTATCCCATTTAGGTTGGGTAACATCAAGTCTAAAACAATTAAATCAATCTTTTTATCTGTGTCGAACTGAGAAAAAATTCTTGTCTGAGCTTCATCACCAGTCTTAGACACTTCGACTTCATAGCCCTCTGCAACAAGGGCTTCACGGAGTGTTTCACGAATACTTTTATCGTCTTCAACAATAAGAAGCCTTTTTTTAGCCTTGGATAGCTTGTCAGAGACAGGACTGATCACAGGTATCAAACTAATATCCTTGATTATATCAAGTATAGTTGATTTATATGGAAATTGAATGAAGCGAGCTGATCTTGAAAAAAATACTTATATAGTTGATCGCTGTGTTAGTACGTATTTGCTTCTTTCAAGTATTAACCATTTTGATTCTTTCAAATCACTCATTATTCTTGTAACTGTAACTCTAGTTGTTGATAATAAATTAGCTATTTCTTGATGTGTAAGGCGAATATCTATGACAATTCCATCTTTACATTCTCGTCCATATCTCTCGGCTAAAAATATAAACAAGGACTTAATTCGGTCTTCCATTCGTTTGATTGACTTGATGGATAAAAGCATTTCTGTTTGCTGATAAGTTTTCCTTAGTGCATTAAAGATGGATATAGATAATGTTGGGTTTTGTTCAATTTCAATCAAAGAAATTGGTAAAAGATCACAGTTGCCCATTGCATAAGCTTCGTATGGATTAGATGTGGATAATGTTTCGCCAAAAACATTTTCACTACTGACTAAACCTAGTATTGATATTTCTCCATCTAGAGTTAACGTTTGTATTTTTATGACACCTCTTACAACTAACCAAATATAACTTTTGCTTAATGATACTTTTTCTCCTGAAGGAATATTAACTATATGACTCGCATGATACATATTTTCTAAAACTTTTATAAATAATTGACTTTCTTTGGATAAGGATTCCTGATAAGATGAAGTCATCAACTTATAAAAATTTTTCCAAACCTAGCATCCGTTTGAATGTGACAATTAAAGGATTTATTTAATTTACTTTAAATTTTATTTAAGAATAGTTTAAGAAGAATCAATAATGTGAATATTAAGTATTCACATGAATTAATAAAAGATAATAACCGTTTCTTAAACTCTTCATAAACATACAACAGATGACATCGGCTAATATTTTTATGTGATTAAATTTTGTTATGTTAATTACTGAAGAATTATCAATAAAGTCAATATATTTAGTCAGCTTAGGCTTAGCGCTTTTACTTTTATTAAATATTTCTTTAAGTCTCATTAATGCTACCTCTGACATGAAAGAAAGTAACACTACAGATCATATGTTTCTGGATTAAAAATTTTATTAATTTACGAATAATATATGAAAATTCTATTTGTTATTATACCTCTTTTAGTTTTGATTAGTGGTGTAAGTAAGAGTTCGATAGAAGTAATAGAATCTAAATCAAAGACCGTATATGCTGAAAAATTAGTAAGAGAATTGTGTCTTGATTGGCATTCAATTTCAATGGAAGAACTGCCATTAAAAGTTCCAAAGAAAATGATAGAAATTGTTGCTAGTGTGGCTTGTTTTCACCAGAGTGTGAATTGATATAGTTAATATTTTTTTAATTAAAATAAAATGACTAGAAAAAGCTCATGAATCAAGTAAAAGCTGTATTCCCATTTTTAGAGACACTTGTTGTTTAGCGTCCACCTCTCAAACTTGTAGACAATTAACTTATAAGTCCATATAGTTCATCTTTCTAATTGGGTTACTTGGCCTCCATTGCAAGATTCCTTTGAGATATTGATCTAATGGTGAGTGACCTCTTGGGTGCAAATCAAGATATTTTCTCCCTTCAATACTGACTTCATAAGGCTTTAACCAACCATCTTTGCGCACTTTATAGAGGGTTGACCTAGAAGAATAACCAAGGATTCGTGCGGTTTCGCTATAGGTGCAATACGGCATGGTTTGTAACTTGTAGACAAATAGAGAGAAGTTGTTACAACTTCTTCAAAAGCTTGTGCTAACTACTCTTATAACTTAAAAAAGCTGTTTAAAACCATTAACTGTCCATACTTTTTATTTGATAAGCCTAGGAGAATTTTGCGATCCGAAATTACCCATGAATCTCAACCCAAGAAGGACCCAATGAAACTCAGCAACTCAGTAACTCAGCAACTCAGCAACTCAGTAAATTCCTATAACTTACTTATGTAGTCAATATTATATTAATTAACCTTTTATAAATTATTAGTGAGTTAGTGAGTTAAAAATTCATAAGAGACTGCACTGACTGGCTTTTAGGGGAACTCACTGGATTTGGTTTGCTGAGTTGGTCTGAGTTGTTTTCTGGTTTAGTCCATAATCTAGAGCGATCACCTTTCTTGTTTGACTGTCCAGCAGATTGACATCCAACCCTTTTAAGAGCTTTACCCATGGCGGTCATATCTCTTTGACTTATCTTTTCTGGTTCTTTATTAAACTTGTCACTTACAAGAACTTCTCTAGCTGTGAACTTGATTTTGGTTGTACTTTCAAGGAATTTAAGAGCGTAATGCTCGAAGGGATCCTCCTGCTCATATTGACTGTTCCTAAGGTTTGAAAGCTCTTCAGCAGACTCACTAAGCATGGGCAAAACACCCTTTCGATAGGCAAGCATGATCCCTTTCCAAATTGAATCAAGATCTTTTTCTACTTTATTTACATCAATCTTTTCTTTAATCTCAATTACCCAAAAACGCCTGTTACCAGTGTGATCTCTTAAAAATTTATCATCATTTACAGTTGCACAAAAGACAGAACTTCTAGGGTAAAAATCTACACTTCTATCAAAAGGCGCGCGAAAAATATCCTCTCGAATAGTAATTAGATTTTTTAATTCGCCAACTGCTTTTTTTCCTGTAATTGCCTCCAGCTCTTCAAAGGCTTTAAACCAACATGTTCCAATTAACATCTTTTCATCCTTGCTCTCTGCATATGAATCGGTGTAGTGACCCTTACAAAGCGTTCTTAAACAAGAACTTTTTAGTTTTCCTTGGCCGCCATTAAAAACTACGCAATAATCCATCTGACAGCCATTTTCAAATATTCTTTGAGCCGCTCCGACTAGCCATTTAAACAACATTTCATCTGAAAGAGAATCATTTGTTTTTAAATAAGTTGTAGAAAGCTTTGAAGTATCAGCGGGAATAATAGTTTGATCATTTTCTAAAAATTCCAGATATTCCTTAATTGGGTTGTAGCTGTTTTCTCGTGCAACTTTTCTAAAAACATTTAAAGCATTATCTTGACTAATTTTCCAACCCATTTCACCAAGAACAATATAAAGGTCTTGTGCTGAAGAGGGTTGAATTTCTTTACGGTCGCTCTCAATTTTTTTTGTAAGTTCGTTGTAGCAAAGTTTTGGAAACCATTCCCGACATTTGACACTCCAATTACCAATAGATAATTCAGAGGGCTTTTTATCAACAACTGAATTTGCAGCGGGTAGCCAACCATGTTCAAGTTTTGATTTATCTAATGCTGAATAAATATCAATCATTTCTACCTCCATAAATAATGTCCCAAGGAAGAGGCGTTTTTATTTCAAGTTTGAATTTGGAGCATTTGCCCAAGCCGTGATGGTTTCGGCCAAAGCCACAAAAGGCCCAACTCTGTCCTTCTCTTTCGATAGTTTCACCAACTCTTAATGTGGGCGGATGATTGTTTTTTCCGTGATGGCATAAAACAAAATTGTTGTCCCTGTTGATGCTGCAATCGTTGTCACGGTCACGCCCGCAAATTATGCAAGGCCTCGCTGGTCGCCATGTACCTCTAGGAGTAGGAGTTCTACCAAATGCCTTTTGTTCTTCCCTGTCTTTAAAGTCAGCAACATGATTAACAACAAACGACCAAGCATGGTCTGGGCAAAAACTTAAATCCTCTGGCCCTTGACCAAACCAGCGATATAAATCACCGCTTGGATGATCTCCCATTACTACCTTCCAAGCCGTAGGACTTGCAAGAAGATCGATTTCATTTTCATTGTCATTTATATGAATTTGCCCGAACTTTTGTTGTTTAGGTGTACGCCTATAAATGATTGCAAAGCGTTCAGTATTGTCCCTTCTACCTACATACCAGCTTCTATGTTTAGTCCAATCAAATCCTTTTTTAAGAGCTAATTCACTACCTTTCTGTCCATCAATATCTATACAAATAAAATCCAGATCTGTTCTTAGGCCAATCATATTAAGTTGAGGATTTTTTAAGCAATCATCAACAGTAAAATTTTGGTCTTTTATTTTGCTGAATTTCTCAATTAAAAGTACTTTCTTTTTACCAATAATTTTTGCTGGTAATAGTTTCCCATTAAAAATCGATAGCCGATAGGCTTCATTTCGCCAAGTTGTCGGGGCCATTGCTTAAAGCCCCTCGCCTAGTAAACGTGCATCTTTATCAACCAGTTGAGGTGACCATAAATCCCATAAAGCATTTTTAACATCATCGATCTGTAGATCAACTACAATTGGTTGTGGTGATGCGGTTCCTTCCCCTTTCCTGTCAGGAGGGGTAGGGCCATTTTTTTTATCAGTCATTGTTTTGTTTGATATTTGGGTTAAATGATTCGTAAGTGGTATGAATTATTTCGCTGCATGAAAGCTGGTTTAAACCAGTGATTATTTGCATGGCAAAAATCGCTTTATCAATAGATGTCGTCATTAATGCTTGTTGAACTTCTCCTGATAACAGTTCTGGGTTGTCTGGCATGTATTGAAAAATAAGATCAAGAAGTATATGTGCAGCTACTTGGTACTCTGCAAAATCTTTTTTATTTTCCATTCCATAGATCCTCAAAAATGCGACTTAGGTCAACTTGAATATTTAAGTTTTTTGGAACCCACTTACCACTTGGATGTTTTATGTAACCACTAGATTTCATAAAAGCTTCGTGCTGTTGCTTAGTGTCGAAAGCCCTTTGTTCAGATTCATTCATCGCTTAAGCCTCCGCAGTTTCTAGGGTTTGCACATTGCGACTAGATGCTTCTTGTATTGCTTTTTGGCAAAGATCGACTTGATATAAAAGTGAAGAATTTGCAGTAGGAAACTTTCTAATAAAGTGAGTCCCAGCAACAAGAATCCCTGCTTTACGCAAGCGAAAAAGTTGGCGTTCAGATACGTTTAGATAAAACGCTGCATCTCTGGAAACCTTCCAGTTTGATTCAGTTGACATTGGTAAAAATTATTTATCCCTTAATCGCTTTGGCTGCATTAAAAGCACCTTCACCAAAGATGTTTTTTAAGTCATCTTCTTCATTGACTAGATCAAAATTAAAAGCATTTATATCTCTACCTATTTGGAGAGAGTCATGCCTGTTGTTTTTGTCGTCAAAGATTTTGCGACCTTTTAAAAAAGGAGGTGGAGTTCTTCTTTTGTTAGCCATAGCTATTTAAGGGGTTAACAAAAGACACCAAACACAAAATCAAGACGTTAGTTCCAACTAGGTGTCATTAAGTTGGATCGCATGACATCGATGGAATACATACTTGCACACATTACATGCACTGTCTACCCTAAAAACCGAATAATAAATATTACATAGTACCGATTTGGTACTAATCAATATTGATTTAATATCGTAGTGATAGCAAAAGCTAGCAAAATGCTAGGGCTTAACATTCCTAGGAAAAGTCTAGGATTTTATTTACGCAGCTTTCTCCCTAAAAATATCTTTAACTGCCTTCTTTTCAGCCCACGGATAGAAACTGCAATGGGTCTTTAAGTCATGTCGCATAGCTAATGCAACGGATGCTGGATCAATGCCTCTTTGATGGCATCGCAAGCTGTAGGAATGTCGAAAGGAGTATAAAGTCAGATTCTTTTTTTCTTCTTTAAAGACTCGCTCTTTTAGTTCAAACCATTTTTTAGCTTGTTTAGAAAGTGCACCTTTAGTTCCATCTTTTTTTGTTGCACCTCTTCTTTCTAAAAAGTTTTTTAGTCCATCAGCTACGCCATATTTATAAGTCGAAAGGTCTGGAAGTATTTCCCCTTTTTCAAAAGTTTCCATCAGATTCCATTCTTGTGAAATGCCTTTTTTGTTTTTTAGTTTGATTGGGAATAACTCACCAGCTCTGGTGCTGCCGTTGCCAGCTTTTTTCTCATAAGTACAAAACCACTCTTTTTCGCCTTCATGCTTTCGAACTTCTAGGTGCAAAAGTTCAACGGGCCTCAAACCTAAAACACTCATCAATTTCAAAGCAAAAGCCCATCTTTTATCAATACTTTCAACGTGATCAATAAGTTCAAGCAAAATATAATCTTCAACTGCATCAGCTTTTTGACTTTTCTTTTTCTGAGATTTTGGAATTACTCCTATGTGATCTTTCAAAGTTAAAAAAGTTGTATCCCACTGAACAGGAAATTTTTTTCTTTTAACGCAATAACTTAAAAAGGCTGCAAGGTTTCTAACTGCTTGTTGTCGTGATCTACTGCCAGCAGTCCAACCTCTAACAGATTCGTCAATTAAATCTTCTGGAGTGGTTACATAGCCTTTTTCTAATAGTTGGAGTGCATTGTTTAAAACTGGAAAAACAGTTCTTGTTCTCATGTTCCCTTTTATATTTGCCGCTCTTTTTTCAATCTCCTCTTTACTCAAAAAATATTCTTTATTCCAAGTTGTCTCTGCAATTGATCTTCCAGTTGTTGTCTTGAAAATTTTAAAGTCATTTATTGCCCCAGCCCAATCAAGTTGACCAATCGTTTTTGGAGCTGCACCAGATGCAATTTGAGCCGCCTGCTTAAGGGAATATCCATCCTTTGCAACTAGGGAATATATATTTCTAATTCGGATATAAGCATCATCTGCTTGTAGCTCATTCCAACTGAAAGGGAGAACAACAGATTGCTTTGGCTGTTCTGGAATTCTTATTACTAAGCGAACATTCCCACGAGCGTCTTCAACAGTCCAACCTTTAGACAATTTACCAACGCTTTTTCTAAGGCTTACGGCCCATATGGCTGAATTGGTTACTTTTGGCATTTGTGGGCAAACTGTGGGCAAATCGTGCCGTATTGGTCTGGACAAGTCAAGACTAACTCAGCTATAATACAGAGTATGACTGAAAAGCATTACAATTATTATACAGGAACAGGTGCTTTGGGAGCACTAGGTCGCAGGTTCGAATCCTGTCGCCCCGATCAGTCAGAGACAGGTTTCCCAGCCTGTCTTTTTTAATGCCTTTAAGTTATTTATGTCATATTTATGTCATACGAGGTGTGAAAGCCATTCCTGCAGAAGCGATTCAGCTTGAGGCTTTTGTTATTTGAAGATACTGCGAGCTTCGGTATTTGATTCTCTGATATTTCTATCCAAACTAGATGGAGTATGTAAAAATTTCTTGAATTGATTTTTATTTGATGGCTAAGGGGTTTTGGCTCGTTACTACAACAGTTACGAATCCAGCTTTTGCTGAATATGTTGAAGCCTTTCAGCCTTGGGTTGAATCGGTAGGTGGTTCAGTTTTTGCCAAAGATATGGAAGCCGAAACTGTTGAAGGAAAGGGTGGAAAATTAGGAGTCATCATTGAGTTCCCCTCAAAGCAAGCTGCAATTGATGCTTTTAATAGTTCGGAATATCAAGAACTAAGCAAATTACGTTGGGCAAATTCAACAGATACTAATATCACCATCATTGATGGCGGAGTAACTCATTAATAAATGTTCAGTTTGATTTGACTGGATTTAACGGCTAAAGAAAAATGCTCTTAAGATGTTGAACCTACTTATAAGTAAAATTGAAAAATCTTATTTCATTGGTTTTTACTCTTTCAGTTATTGGAAGTCCCTCTCTTGCTTGGGGTTGGGGAGGAGAAGGTGGTTGCTCTTATTCAAAAGACAAAACCAATCAAGAAACAAAAACTGAACAAGTAAAAGAAACTGACGCCTAAGTTGGAAGACCAAGTAAAGCAGCCAGAATTTTTAATTGAATATTTTGCTGGTATAAAAAAGGGAGATTTCTACGAAGAACCAGTCGAAGGGGAATATCCAGATTGGTAGCTGCAATGAAATTTGAGTATTAGTGCCGAGAGCCTCAAAAGAGAGTTTGAGCCTTTAATAGAGAAAATTTGGCTCATTCAGGAACATGACCAGAAAAGAGTTCATGGATAAGTTCTTTGATCTTTGCAAGGACGCTCAAGAAGAAATTCCTCCAAATGTGATTGCAGAAATTCTCAGAGATTATGCAGATAGGTTGGATTAGATGAAAAAACTCTTTGCTTTTGTTCTTGGTCTGCTTTTGTTTTTCTGTCCTTTTGCAGTTCAAGCGGAAGATGTTGAGCTAATACCGCAAGAGGAAATAGCTGAAGCACCTGCACTTGAACCAATGACGGAAGAGCAACTAAACGATTTACTGGGTGAGGAAATGTATTTAGGTACTCTTGATTTGCGAGGCAACAAGGTTCATAGCAAGAGGGATTACAGCAAGAAAAAGAAAAAATAGAGAGGAAAGCACTACCTCAACCGAACAGCAGGAATATAAAAATTCTTTTTATATTTACTTCAGGCGAGAGCGAGTATCGAAAGGATGCGATAGCTCAAGTTAGAGAAGGGGACAGTCGTCGAAATCCTGTCCCTTTGCTCGCAAATCATAAAAAGTTCATTAGGTCTGCACTTTTTTTGGTAAACAAAAACTCAGGTTAAGCCTTGCATTTCCTACATACCGGGCATTACCAGTCTCTTCAAGACATTGATTAGGCGCTTTGAGTAACTATTAAAGCTGGAAAACCCTCCCTAAAAAGAGGGTTTTCTTGTGTCTAGTCTTCGAGTAATAGACCATCGACTAATATTTCAGATCAGTCGAAAACGAAATCAAATCTTTGCCGATATAGGTTTTTAAAAAGGTTATCTAATAATGGATTCTCAACTACATTTTTCTTATTCTTCTCAAGCCTGCAAAGATCGCAGTTTTCCTTTTTGGGGATGGTGAAGGGAGTAAATAGTCTCATAAGACCTCCTTTCTTACACCCTTTTTCTAATCCTTCTTTTTACTTGTAGGGAGTAGGAAAGCACTACTTAAATTGTCGTAATGTCGGCTTCACCTACTTATTCTTATTTGTTATTTTTTTGTACGTTCGCCCCAGATTGTGGGGTGCATGAGATGGAAGTAGGGAACGGGATTTCCAGTACTTGAATAGGTCATGAACAACCTAGCTTTAACTAAAAAGCGTATTAAAAAAGCAGAGAGGCTTCACGCTGCTCAACTTGCAACATTTAAGAAAGGAGTATTTACTTCTTACAAACCTTCAGTTTTTGAAGAAAGACAAAAGCAAGCTCGTGAAGAAGTTGCAGCAATGGATTCTTAATTCAGAATTGAATTGTTGACAGTGGATTTATCTTGGGGGCATTGGCCCCCATTTTTATGGATCAAATTACTGATTCAACTACTACAGTCTTAGATCCAAAGACAACAAAAAGAAAATATCCAGAAGCAAGGATAATAGTTCTAGATGACAATTTTAATTCGTTTGAACATGTGGCTAATTGTCTAGTGACAATCATCCCAGGAATGAGTGAAAAAAGATCATGGGAACTTGCCGTCGAAGTAGATAGGGAAGGTTCGGCGGAAGTATGGAGAGGTCCGCTTGAACAGGCAGAGCTATATCACCAGCAACTGGTTAGCAAAGGATTAACAATGGCACCACTTGAAAAAACATAAATTTTCTCATTTAATAGAAACTCTCAGAAAAGCAATGAAAACACTCGTTTCTTTTGTTCTTGGTATTCTTTTGTTTGTCTGTCCTTTTGCAGTTCAAGCAGAACAAATAGCTGATGCATCTGTACCTGATCAAAAGTCGGATGAGGCAATTAGATATTTACAAGGTGAGGACATGTATCAAGGCACGCTTTCTTGGCAAGGCAACAAAGTTTCTACCAAATTTAATTACGATATGAAAAAGGAAAAAAGATAGATGCCAATATTCGCAGTTTTAGTTCTCATTGGATTTGCCCTGTCTTGGTACTTCCGAAGCTGGGGGTTTTTAATCATATGCTTGGATATGGTTTGATTTTTGCCTCAATACCTTTAGGGCTGAAATTCGCATCGGTGGCAGGGTTAAACCCAATAGCAGTTTTCTTTATTTACTTAGCTGTCTTTTGGATTATTTATTTCTTTATTTACAGAAGGAACCGTTAAACATCCAAAACTCATTAGGGTGATTTTATTAGTAATTGATTTTTGAATGCCTAGTCCTTTATTTGCAATACCACTCAATATGGGAACAGGTACTTGGATTGTGACGATTGTTGCTGGACTAGGTTTTGTTGTGATGTTTGGTATTGCCTCAGCAGGTGGAGACTATCAAGGTTTGATAAATACAACGCTTGAAAATGATGCACTTGCCCGTGAGAAGAGAAAGGGCAAAAAGTAGCTGCATGAAAACAACAAAGATCACTAATGAAGAGAACCGATATTGGTCTGATAGGAAGCCACTTATCTGCCCTAGTTGTGGTGAGAAAGCAGTAAGAAAATCAATTTATGGCTATCCCTCGCAGGAAGATTTCCAGAATCCAAATATCCATTGCGTTGGATGTATTCCAGATCTTCCTTGGCCTCGAACTTGGGGATGCAATAATTGTGATGCTGCTATTTGGAAAGATACCCCAAAGATGAGAGATAGATATGAGAGGTTTGAACTATGAGCCGTTTCACAGATATAAATGTTCCCTATTCAGTTGATCCTGAAGACAAAAGAACGGATGAAGAAGTCCTAAAAGATATGGAAAAAAATTTAGGAGTTAAAGTAGTTCGTGTATCAAAAAAACCTCCCGAAGCTTTTTAAAAATAAGATTGTCTTTAAATTAATTTTTTAGATAACTTTTTTCATAGTTTTTCTGTAATTTCTCCAACCAAGTCAAAAGGTGTTGATACCTTTTCTTTGAGGCTACTGAATTGTCTGGATCTATTAAATCAAATCTTACGTCCAATAGAAACTTTAAGAAATCTTTTGGCTCACAACTTTCTCCACCTTTCCACGCATGAAATTGTATATGTATTTGATTTTCGAGAACTAAGATATTTTCTTGAAGATCAGCAAGGTCTGGGCGTGTATGTCTATCAAACAGATGGTGTCCAATTAATTGCACAGAATTAACATTGTTTTTTTTCTTCCCACTTACTTGGCATGTGTAATTCGTGGCTTTTTTTGCATTACTAATTATCTTGTCAATTCTATTTGAAGCTGCATTCAATCTTTTGATCTCTTGCTTAAAACAATCCTCTACGACATCACCAACTGTCTCTACCCAAACTTTACGAGATTTTTTTATCCTTGAATTTTGAGACATATCAATTGCAAGCCGAGCAATGCCTCTTTGACTCCACATCCTTTCTTCTGTTTCTTCTGAACGAATAAAATCTTTATCAATTTCAAGCCCTTCTTGACCATCTAATGAACCAGAATTAATTAAACGTTGTTCGCTATTGTTAAACCCTTTTCCATTTGTCTCAAGAATACTTATAGTAGTTTTCTTGGTAACGAATGCGAACTCTCCTCTTATTTCTAGAGGTACTTCAGACGAAACAAACTGCTTCACAATTTTTCTTGAGACAAGCATTTTCTTTCTTTTAAGGCGCCTTCTTAACAAGGCATCTAAAACACGATTAACAAAGTTTATTTCACCTTTTTCTTCATAATAACGGGCCAAAATAGCAACAGCTTCTTCAGTAAATCGTCGTGGGCGAAGATGAAGCGGACCACTCTTAATTAGAAACTCAAAATGTTCTCCTTCTTGTAATTCCCATTCATCATCATCATGAGCATCAAAAAATTTAATTGTATTTGTTAATTGCGTAGTAGTTTTGTTGAGAATTTTCGCCACTTCATGATGACTTAATAACGCTGGACCGAGTTTTTTTGAAATCTTATCAGTCATCACATCAACCCTAAAATTGAATCTTTCATTTTTGTTAGCCGTTCCATGACTCTTTCATCTCCGCCATGATCTGGGTGATGAACCATTGCAAGAGAGTTATATGCTTTTTTTACATCTTCTTTTGTTGCTGTTGAGCTGTCTAATCCAAAGACATGCCATGGACGAAAATTTTCTAGAACATCGATTCCATTAATACAAGTTGCACCTTCCTTAGTTCTCTCCTCTGCAGGTACGCCAACCCATTTTCTGTAAAGTTTCATCCAATCATCTTTTGACTTGAATGAAATTTTTTCTCCAGTCATCGCCATACTGAAAGTTTTATTCTTTCTTAATTCAGGAACTGTTGTACAACTAAATTGAGCAAAGACGGCCTTCCTTGCTGCTGCCATTGTCATTGTTTTCTGCTTTTTAGGTTTAGGAGTAGTAAAAGGTCCACCATTGATTTTCTCTGCAAACCCATATAACAATTCTTCTGAAATATCTCCTTGTGAAGTTAAGTCGCTTATTAATGCAACAACTTCAGGCTTAGTAAGTCGCTTGCGCCTTGCTGGCATAACAATTGATCGAGGAGAAGATACTTTCTTTGTAAATCTCAAACTAGATCAATAAATACCCAAAAGCTTTTGATTGAACATTATTCGCAAAATCTTCTAATATTTCTTCCGATTATGCGTTCGGAGGTTGTATTAAGAATCAGCAGCTAATTTATGAAGAACTGGAACAAAAGTTATTCGTCTTTCAAAGAAACCTCCTACTTATTATTAGTGATTAGGTAAATAGACCAAGGGGTATCAGCTAGCTTCAAATAGATGCAAGGGCTTACCTAGAAGACCTCTAGGGCCAATCCAATTAAAAAGACCGACTATAACCAAGTGTTCGGAGGCATTGAAAACTCACTTCTATCTTTAGTGATTTTTTCTTGCGTCCATACTGCGTCCATGGACTACCTGAGATAAATGGATCTAAGGGGATTTAACGGACTTAGGTGTAACGGTGCTATTACGTTCTAATTATGTTTGGCACTCGAGGGTTAAATTATTTCTGAGGTTCGAATAGTGATCAGCTATTTGAAGTAATGGGGAAAAGTGGTGCGAATCCGCTGCTGTCCCGCAACTGTGATGTATCGATCTTCTTCGATACCAGTCAGAATGCCCGCCTTATTTACTATTCGACGAGGATCGACCTATGAGGTTTCACTTTTTGGTGCTCAAGTATTCTCTTGCAGTTTTAACTCCATTATTTTTATTACTTACTTTTTTATCTAACACAGCTTTAGCTCATCATCCTTTTGGAATGGGAGAGAGTACTGATCTTTCAGCATTGCAAGCTCTTCTAAGTGGTATCGGTCATCCATTACTTGGACCTGATCATTTACTCTTTATGTTAGGAATTGCTCTGGTGGGATTAAAGAGATCCATAAAATGGATTCTCCCACTTTTAGCTGTTGGATTAGGAGGAAGTGCACTAGTACAACTTCAACCCTTGCCTGATTTAGTAGCTCCTTGGGCAGAAGCACTTGTCTCTCTAACTTTGGCTGTAGAGGGCTTAATTATTCTGGATCTTGTGAGCACTAAATGGCTTTTGCCGATGTTTTCATTACATGGCTACTTACTTGGAAGCACAATCGTTGGAGCAGAACCTACACCGCTGATTGGTTACTTTTTAGGCCTTCTTCTTGCACAACTATTCTTACTTTTACTGGTCACACAATCCACTCAATCAGTTATTGTTAAATTTGGATTGAATGGTCGCAATTTATTTGCAGGGATTTGGATAGGAATAGGACTTGCTTTCTCTTGGGTTGCTGTAATCCCTTAAGTCTTGGGGATGACTGTTAATTGTAAAATAAAAGCTCGGTTGACAGTCGATTATTGAGAGGGGCAATTAAGCCCCTCTTTTTTATGACATAGACCACCGCCTAGCAGTAGTAGAACTCACTCCATAAATTCCGGCAATTTTTAACTCCATCCCTAATTTCTATATCTGTTATTTCTTGTTTTTCCAGCCAAACATCTCAGCCATTTTCCCAGTCAAAGCAAAATATCCAATCGCTCCAAGAAACAAGCTAAAAGCAATCAGATTTGGAACGATGCCACCAATAATTTGAGCTTTAGCTAAAAGAATCATTTTTATTGATGAGGAGATACTTTCTCTCCTCGCCTGATTTTTGCTTTTCTGGTTTGATCGAAATAAATAATCACCCCACAAAGAAATGCTAATCCAACCAAGTTTGGAACGATGCCACCAATAATTTCGAACTCATCAAAGAATTCCATTTATATGATCAGCTATTGAGCGAGAAACCCCACTGTAAAACTAATAAAAACAAAGCAGTGGTTACAAAGGGTGCAGCCGGGTATTGACTCTTTAATTTGTTAATCGAAAATTGTGACCATGAGAACTGACTTTCGTTAGTTCTTGTTCTCTTTTCTTTTTTGGCTTTTGGAGGTAAACCAAGTTCTCTTCTTCTTTTTGCTTCTCCCATTCTGATCTAGTAAAAGCAAGATAATAAAAGATGCTTTTTCTTACTGTGACTTTAATAGATCATTCTTTTTTTAAGGGCTGTGCTGAGTCTCTCCCCTTTTAACTTCGATAGCAATCAGCAACGACAATAGTAAATACTTTAGTGGTCTCCATATAGATTTTTAATAGGTTCGGGAGTAGAAATGAATTATGGATCTTCAGGAGGTTTTAAATGAAATTTACTGAACTGCTTTTGATTTTCTCATCATTGTCTTTGACGTTCTTAGGCTTTTCATTCTTATAGACTAAAAAAGCTCGGTTGACAGTCGATTTATTTATCTTGGGGACATTAGTCCCCCTTTTTTAATGTCTAAATATAGGTACGAAACCAAAATGGTTCCAACAGATTTTTCAGCTGTAGTTGAGGGATTGCGTTTGACTACGATGCAAATTGAGCAACATAATAAGGAAATAAGAAGAGCAGAAGAATTAATTACATCTGTAATTAATCAGTTAGATGCGGAGAGGGGATGGAGTTATTTAGTCACTCAGTACATTCAGTAACCCTTTACAGACAAATGCATACGTTGATTTTCAGGAAAAAGACTAGTACATAAAAGTAGTAGGCGTGATTTCAACAATTTCAGTGCTTTTATTAACTCCACTCAAACATATCTAGCTTTTAATTTTTAATATCTACAAATTGGTTGATAACTGCTTTAAAACTAGAAATCCATCTATCGATTCTTGATGAAGAGGCAAGAGATTTAGTTAGTAAGTTTATTTGTTCCTCTCTCTCTTTGTATTTAAGTTCAAGTTCATTTATTGCAAAATCAAGTTTGCTGAGTTGGAGAGAGCAATCACTCTTTTCTTCCAAGTCGATTATATTTTATTTTTATTCTTATTGAATTTGTTTGATATTAAATATTTATCTTATATATAGTTTTTTAAGTAGAATCCTTTCTTATTGCTGATTAAAAATGTATTTGTTTAACTCGTTGCTCTTTCTTGTGATTGGAATAAGCCACCAAACTTGCAGACCGATAAAAAGTATTAGATCAATATTTCCCGGCTGCATTTTTTGCCTAGATAGTAGTCATATAAGCAAGGAACCCAACAGGAACGAAGAGTAAGGCTGCAATGGTAAAGCGAACAAATTTGCCTGTACCTGAATCTCTTGAATAATCAGTGAAATGCTTTGTGTTGTTCCACTCGGACCAATTTTTTGGGCTGTTTTTAGATGATGTCATTGTTAGTTAAGCAAATACGGTAGTACCAACTTCATAAGCACCAGCTAATAATAGAAGTGCAGGAAGATTCCAGAGAACGATTAGTTTTGCAGCAGTGGTTTTGTTGATTGCAAGCATGACTAAAAGTTTGGTCTAGGAGGTTAAAAAGATGAGTGAAATATAGA
>QCEW01000020.1 GCA_003280445.1 Prochlorococcus sp. AG-363-A03
ATGTTTGATAAAAGTGTCTTGATTTCATTCTCCTTGGGTAGGGGAAGATCAAGAATCGTTAGGTCTTCTTCTAAATCATTTGAGGGAGTCCATAATCCCGAACTGATAATTATTGAATGAGGTTTTGAGCGAAGAGTAATAGTTAAATTTTTCAGCATTCTTAGAATGCCTGGATCTTCACAAAAATGGTGAAAATCTTTCAATAAAAGGATTGTTGGAGAACTTTCATCCAGTTTTTTAATCCATTCAAGTACGGCCATTGGCTGCCTTGAACCAAGATTATTGGAATTAAGAATATTGCTAATTCCATCAATGTAATCCCAAGTAGCAAGTCTTCTTGGAGAAAGCCTTTTAGTCGAATTTTTTAAAAGAGTTTCAACTCTTTCTTCTTCATAACTCCTTATCCAAATAATTGGAGTTCTCGCTCGAATTAGTAGATCAAGTTGTTCGTCCCAATTAGACATTTTTTATCAATTTGAGTCTAGAAAAGGCTGAATAAATATAATAAGTTCTACTTAAAATTATTTATTGCTTTTAGGTTCAAAGGGTAATCTATCGGAATCTGCTATTACTTCTGAGGCAACAGAAATAGTTGAATTGTCTTGTTTCTTAAGTTGATCGTCAAGTATTTTTTGTAAATTATCTGGTAGTGATTCTCTGCTAAGTAAGAATGTTTGCAACCCTTGAAAAATATTTGCAATAACCATGTAAAGCAAAACACCAGCTGGCAAAGGGAAGAATAAAAACATTCCAGTAATCATTACAGGTGTAATTTTATTTGCTGTGGATTGTTGTTTGTTTACAGGCATACCCCTTCCAGAGAGCACCTGAGAAATAACGAGTGTTAAACCAAAACCTGCTACTAGAATTGCTATGTCCCAATGAATTGCCCCGTCTACATAAAAGCCAACATTTCCTAATGCTTTTATGAACAAGAATCCGCTTTTGGCTGCTAAACCAGGGATCTTCGCTTCTACAGTTGCATCGCCTGGATTAAGTGCATTTACAGTCCCATCAGAGGATACTTTGACTATGTCTTCCCCTTTTGTGACTTTCCAGGAAGGAGAAAATTTTGATCCATTTTCATATTTCTGCAATTCGTTTACATATGGATCTCCATTCATTGTTTGCAAATTGATTTTTACTGAATCACCTGAACCAATTTTTGTACCACCTGGAAGAGCTGCGATAACAGGGAAATGATTCTTTTCGGTTATGAAAATGGAATGTTTAGCCGTCTTAAAAGGTTTTGGCTCTACAGCAGCTATTTGGTCTGATGGCAGAACCTTAATATTGACAAGATAAGGTACATCAGCAAAAGGTGAACCTCTTAGGGTTGCAAATAGCGCAAACAATATTGGCATTTGAACAAGTAGTGGAAGACAACCGGCTAAAGGGCTTCCGAATTCACCCATTAATTTTCCTAATTCTTCCTGTTGCTTTTGAGGATTGCTTGCATAGCGGCTTTTGATCTCAGCTTGTCTTTTTTGCATGACAGGTTGAGCTATCTTCATTCTTCTTGCACTTCTAATAGAGCCAGCGCTAAGAGGGAAAAGTGCTAAGCGGATAACAATGGTTAATGCGACAATCGCTAATCCATAACTAGGGACTAATCCGTAGAAAAAATCTAGGATCGGGATAAGTAGATTGTCGGAGATGTACCCGATCACGGTTTTTAATGTAGAGAGTTTGAGGTTGTTAGGCCAGTTTGCCTTAGAAGATGTGTTCTTGTCTCACATATTTGTGAGGGCTCATTAGTTTGAAAAGCCCTGAACATCTTTGTCCAGCTTTTTGGTCGGTGAATTTTTTATTTTTTCAAGAATGTAAGATTCGGTTTCTCGAAAATTGGGAAGTGATCTCATCTCAAGTCGAGCACCATCTTTTAGGACTATAACCATATCACCGTATGACCCTAAACCCCTTGGAATTGCTCTTATCTCAGCGATTTGACTATACACAATTTGGGTTTTATCCCTCCCTAGCCAACCACCAGTAACGGATATCCTACGAGTAGTTATTTTATATCTCACCCATAGGGCTCTAACTAAAGCTCCGAAAGTAAACGGGAGGCCAATCAGAGTAATCCCAGCCATTAAGTTAATAATCAGGTCACCGCTGGCAGGACCACCTTCGTAAAAAATGTCTTCGTTTGGACTAATTGTCATTTTGTTATTCCAGCCTTCATGAGTAGTTTGTCACATTCTTTAAGAAGATTGCTGTTGGAATTTTTCATACAAGTAGATTTCAAAGAGATAAAAGCCCAAATTTCATTTTTAAATCTTATATTAGAAAGTCTGTAGGACAAATGGTGGTGGAATAACCGTCGCAGTTTATTTCTTGTGACTGATTTTTTACTTACTTTATTGCTTATTGATATGGCGCATTTTATGGAGGGACTAATATTTGATTTTATTTCTTTGGATTGAAGTTTTGTGTTTGCATTAACGACCCTCAGAACCATTGAGGGGCTATGGAACCTAGAGCCCTGCTTATAGATGAAGTCAAAACATCTATGACCTTTTAGTCTCATATGTTTTGGCAAAACCACAATGAAGAAACTTTTGTTGAAGTATCTGTATCTTTTTAAAAGCTAGTTTTAAACAGTTAAACGAGATCTTCCACGCTTTCTACGAGTTCTTATAACTCTCCTTCCAGTATGAGATCTCATTCTCACTCTGAAACCAGAGACTCTTTTCCTTTTCCTACTAGTTCCTCCAAAGGTCCTTTTTGTCATTTCTATTTATGCCCGTATTGGATTAGATATAAAGGTTAATTTATCAGTTCATTGAACGTCTATGTTCCAAGTCCCTAAATATGTTGAGATAGGAATTTCATCGGCATTTTGGGATAGAGCTCGGAATTGAAACATACCTCTTTTTCTAGGATTAAAAATTTTCATTACTACTGCATAATTATCCTTGTTAAATGGGATTGGTTTATCTGGGAATATTTCAATAATAGTTTGTTTATCGTTGACATTAATTAGTGAAGGAACTTTCTCTAAACAACGAGTCCTTTCAGTGTATCCACCAACTTTTACCTTGCAGAGGCTTAATTTCTTTGTTTTGATTTTTGCATCAAAATAATCAGGGACTGCAATAGTTAATTTTTCAATATCTTCTTTTCTTTCCCTCCCTTTAAGGAAGAAGTAATAGGTAGATCTTTCGTTTCTTTCAGAGGAGGATTGATAATATTTAAGTCTTTTATATCCAGGCTCTGGATCCCATTGGTATTCAAAGAACCCTGGGGATGCTGAAGATTGGGGCGCTAGAATAGAAGCCCCTGTCCCAAAGAAAAAAGCAGAAAATCCAATAAAAAATCCTTTCTTTAAGGTTGATAATAATTTCTTCTTGAACATAACTTGAAGTTTTCAGTAATATTAATCACTTGAAGATCTTCAAGTGCATTTGCATGATGTTTATTGAATATAAGCGGTTGTTGGAAAAAAATCTGGATTTAGCGGTCTGGTCGCAAATTTTTTGCTTTACCAAGGTAAGGATTTTGGGGTGTTCGTTCTTTAGGTAAAGAAACGTAAGCAAGTAGACGGATACATTTCGACAAGTCGTCTTTAACAAACATTTGTTGGCAGTCTAAGAGTGCGATTTTTTCCCAACCTTTGTTTTTTCTAGCAATGGATGCAGGGAAACAAGCGTCTAAGTCTGAAGTAACAGAGAAAGTAACAGAAATAATTTGATCTGGGATCAAATTATTTCTTGAAACTAATTCAACTAGCAATTCCTCTACTGCTGAAGTGATTGACTCAACAGAATTGTTCTCACAAGTCGTTGCTCCCCTCAATGCACACAGATAAGTAAATTCATTTTGAAAATTCATGGCTTATAGAGCCATAGGATCTGTCCATTTCCCTCCATCTCAAGGTTTAATGCATTTAAAAGATTGTGGATTAATTTCCCTCCAGGTAAAAAACCTAATAATTTCTTTTTGGTTTTGCCAAAGGTAATAGGTTTTGTTTTTTCATCTAGGTTCGCAATTTTTATAGCAAGTAATTTTGCATCATTCTCATCGCCAATTTCATCTACAAGTCCAAATTCTTTGGCTTGCTCACCAGTGAAAACTCTTCCATCGGCAAAACTCTTAACAACTTCTGGGGTTAAATTTCTTCCTTTTGAAACTGCTAAAACAAATTGCTCGTAACTGCTATCAATCAAAGATTGTAGGAGAGCTCTCTCTTCAGTTGATAAAGATCGATCAGGCGAAAGAATGTCTTTATAAATTCCACTTTTTACAGTCTCAAATTTAATACCAACTTTTTCTAACAACTTAGATAGGTTGTTTCCTCTTAAAATCACACCAATAGATCCTGTTATTGTTCCTGGATTGGCAACAATTTTTTCAGCACCTACTCCTATATAGACCCCACCTGAAGCTGAGATATTGCCAAAACTAGCTACAACATGACAACCTTTTTCTCTTAGCCTCAAGAGAGCACTATGGATTTCTTGACTATCACCAACTGTTCCCCCAGGGCTATCTATGCGAAGTAATAGAGCTGGAAACTCTCTTTCCTCAATTTGCTTTAATGCTTTTAGAACATTTTTTCGGGTTTCTGAATTGATAGGACCTTCAATACAGATTCGTGCCATCCTTTTTTTGGATTTTCGTCTCAAGGGCCAAATCATTCAAATTATGCATAACTTCATTGATCTTAAAAAGGAGATTGCTTTCTGACCTTATGTTTGTCATTTGGAATTGGTTTTTGATGATTTTGCCTTTCGCTCTTTGGGGAACCTCAATGGCAGCGATGGCGCCTTTGGTTAATGCAGGAGGACCTGAGATTGTAGCCTCACTAAGGCTTTTGCCTGCTGGTCTAGTGGTTTTAGCTTCAGTTCCTTTCTTGAAGAGGAGTTGGAATATTTCAAAAGATGATTTGGTGTGGTTTTTAGTATTTACTTTGATTGACGCAACACTTTTTCAGATTTTTCTAGCCAAAGGGTTAATGGAAACGGGAGCAGGATTAGGTTCTGTTCTTATCGATTCCCAACCTTTGATGGTTGCTTTATTAGCAAGAATTTTGTTTGGAGATGCAATAAATCCAATTGGATGGCTTGGATTAGTACTTGGCTTGGTTGGGATAATTTGTCTGGGAGTCCCTACTGAGTTGCTAGGGAATTGGTTTTTGCTTGGCAAATTTGAATCAGGAAGCAATTTTTTAAGCCATGGAGAAGTATGGATGATATGCGCAGCGACTTCAATGGCTTTAGGAACGGTTCTTATTCGATATGCTTGCAGAAATAGTGATCCTGTTGCAGTAACAGGATGGCACATGGTTTTAGGAAGCGTTCCTCTTCTCGTGTGGCATGTGTTCGATAAAACTTGGCCGTTAGTTCCAGATTGGTCTGCTTTTGAATGGACTTTGATGTCTTATTCAAGTTTGTTTGGCAGCGCACTGGCCTATGGATTGTTTTTTTGGTTTGCAAGCCGCAAAGAATTAACAAGTTTTAGTACTCTTGCATTTTTAACACCTGTCTTTGCCTTAATAACTGGCGGAATTTGGTTAGGCGAGAGACTATTCCTCCTCCAATGGATTGGAGTGGTTTTGGTTTTAATTTCAGTACTATTTGTAAGTCAGAGGAGAAGATTCTGGGGGGCTAAAAGCAATAATGAATCAATGAAAGAGGCATAATTTAAGTGTTAAATAAGCAATTAAAACTTATTCTTGTGAGCACACCTATAGGTTATCTGGGCAGTGGCAAAGGGGGAGGTGTAGAACTTACTATTATTTCTCTTATAAAAGGATTAATATCATTAGGCCATAAAATTACTTTAATTGCACCAAAAGGATCAACATTACCGTTTAAAAGTGAATTACTTGAAATAAGATTAATAGATGGAATTGATCAACCTAGTTGGCAACATCAGAATAAAACAGATCCAGTTTTAATCCCTTCTAAAAGTGTTTTACCAAAGTCATGGGAAGTTGTAATTGACATAGCAAATGAATCCGACGCAGTTATTAATTTTTCATATGATTGGCTTCCACTATGGTTAACAAAAGTTCAACCAATTAAAATTTTTCACTTAATTAGTATGGGTGCTGAATCAATAATAATGAAAGAAATTATTAGTGAAATAGGTCAGTTATTTCCTTATCAATTAGCTTTTCATACAAAAAGTCAATCTAAAGATTATTCTTTAAAAACTGATCCAATAATAGTTGGAAATGGTTTTGAAATGGAAAATTATTTTTTCAATAAAAATGAGAACGGACCATTAGGTTGGGCTGGAAGAATCGCTCCAGAGAAAGGTTTAGAAGATGCAGTTAAAGTTGCGAAAGACTTAGATGAAAAATTATTAGTTTGGGGACTAATAGAAGATAAAGAATATGCATCAAAAATTGAAAAATCTTTCACAAAAGAAACTATTGACTGGAGAGGCTTTCTTCCTACGAATAAATTTCAAGAACAATTAGGACAATGTAGAGCTTTGATTAATACCCCTAAATGGAATGAAGCCTACGGTAACGTTATTGTTGAGGCAATGGCTTGTGGTGTCCCTGTAATTGCATATGATCTTGGAGGACCTGGGGAATTGATCGAAGATGGATTCAATGGCTTTTTGGTTAAGCCCAATGACATTGAAGGATTAATAAAAGCAACAAAATCAATTTCAGAAATCAAAAGGAAAAATTGTAGGGATTGGTTTGAGAAAAAAGCTACTAACAAAGTCTTTGCAGAACGAGTGGAGAAATGGCTAGAGAAAGGCTTAAATAAAAAATCTCTGCAGTCTTGCAAGATCAATTGAAAAGTTTAACGAACTCTTTCCCTCCAACTTTCAAACAAAGAAGACGTGGTCTGCTTTGTATCTTATTTATGGGATTAATACTTTTTGTTTGGCAATTAGGGGCAACGGGTTTGGTTGATGAAACACCACCTTTGTTTGCGGCAGCGAGTAGAGCAATGGCCGAAACGGGTGATTGGTTCACTCCTCAAGTAAATGGATTGCCTCGGTTTGACAAACCTCCTTTGGTTTATTGGTTGATGGGGCTGGGATTTTCAATTCCAGGGAATATTTCTTGGGATCCTTTAGGGACCTGGGCTGCCAGGCTTCCCTCTGCATTATCAACAATTTTTTTAATGCTTGTTTTAGGGGATACAATGATGAAATATCCTCAAGAAGAAAATAATTTCAATAGAAGAACAGCAATTGTTGCTGCGCTGGTATTTGCTCTATCGCCTTTGGTCATAATTTGGGGAAGAATTGCTGTAAGTGATGCACTCCTTTGCAGCACTTTAGGAAGTTGCTTGATTTTTAAATGGAGAAGAATTGCTAATCCAGAAGGAGAAGCTTGGTGGTTGTCGTGGATTTTTTTGTCATTAGCAATTTTAACTAAAGGTCCTGTCTCGTTGGTTTTATCAGGATTAACAATTTTATTTTTTGCCTTATTTCAAAATAATGTTCTTGGAATTTTAAAAATATTAAAGATATTTCCAGGACTTTTTATTGTTTTTATTATTAGTTTCCCTTGGTACTTAATTGAATTATTAATAGAGGGAAAACCTTTCTTAGATAGTTTTTTCGGATATCATAATCTTCAAAGATTTACCACAGTGGTAAATTCTCATGGAGAGCCTTGGTGGTTTTTTTTAATAGTATTGTGTATAGCTTCTTTGCCTCTTACCCCATTTTTATTAATAAGTATTTGGAGCAATTTTTGCAATATATCCAAATTCTCCAAAAGGATTATAAAAAAACCAGAGAAGTCATTATTTGAGTTTACATTTTTTTGGTTAATAGCTGTATTTGTCTTCTTTACTATTTCAGCGACAAAGCTCCCGAGCTATTGGCTTCCTGCTACTCCTGCGGCATCAGTTTTAATATCACTTTCTTTAACTAATCATATTAAGGAGGGATTTTTAAAATCTTTGGCTTGGAAACTTACAATACTTTTATCAATCCTTTTTTCCATATTTCTATTCTCCTCAAAGCTTTGGATTCAACTTCTTAATGATCCTGAGATTCCTAATTTCTCAAAAGAATTAACCAATAGCTTTTTAATTGAAAAAGCTGGATTTATTTTTCTTTTAATTGCTGTTCTGGGAGTCATATTTTCCTCTAGAAAAATATATGGAAAACTATTTATTTTGCAAATTCCTATAGTTTTATCCCATTTTCTTATTGTCTTACCAACTTTTGATTTAGCAGACAGGTTAAGACAACTTCCCTTAAGGCAAGCCTCAAAATTACTTTTAAATTCTCAAAATGGTAACGAGCCTTTAGTAATGGTAGGGGCTATGAAACCATCAATTCATTTTTATACTAATCAAGTGATTGTTTTTGAAGGTCGATCTAAAAATGCTTTTGTAAATGTTTCAGATCGACTTAAAAATGAGAAGAGAAGAGGATGGAAAGGAAGGCCAATATATGGATCCAATGGCTCAGGAACTACTCTTTTACTTATTGACAAAAGATCAGTGGAAAAATCTTATTGGCAAGGACTTAATCCTAAAGTCTTAGGTGGTTTTGGTATATATAGTGTTTGGAGACTTGATAGAGAAATTCTTGATAGACGAGCTAAATCTTTGAAAAAAGAGGGTGTTATTTCTACTTGGAGAAATCCTAGACCGGAAAGATTTTAATAAACTTCCAATATCTATTGAATTGAATTTATTAAATCTTGTTTGCTGCACTTTTCTGGGATGGTAACAATACCTAGATCATCATGAAGCCTCTCTAAATCAATTACCGAGTCTTCAGTAATAGAGCTTATTACCTCCTCAAGACTTGCGCCCATATCATTTGCCATCTCTATCAACATTCGCAAAGTCTCGCCTTTTAGGGAGAGATTCACGTTAATAGAAACGTTTTGACCAGAGCAATTATTTGAGTTCATAAAGAAAACATTAAGATATTATTGGTCCCTTTGGGGGTATTTCTTAAGTAGCTTGAGAAAATGAATTTTTAAGGATATTTTTAATTTAACTTTTTGGAATTTTTAATCTCATCAAAAATGTACAAAAAAAATCTTCCAAAGTAATTACTCAGGAAGATCTAACAATATTTGTTTAAGGCTTAAAACATTTCGCCTTTAAGTTTTTCAGCCCATCCTGAGAGCCTTTCATCAGTCATGTCTGATTCACTGTCTTCGTCAAGAGGTAATCCGCAGAATTCTTCTCCAACTACACTTTTTGACTCATCAAAAGTGTAATCAGTCTTTGCAGTGTATCCAACCATTGAGGCACCTGCTTGCTGGAAGTATCTATGAAGTTCTTCCATCGCATCGCAATAGTTTTCGGTGTAAGTAGAAGAATCTCCTAAACCAAAAATCGCAACTTTTTTACCACTGAGATCTAGTTCTCCAATGTCTTCAAGGATTGAGTCCCAAGCAGTTCCTGATCTTTCAGAGTCAGCACCGGTGTTCCATGTAGGGATGCCACAAATAACACCATCATGTCCAGCTAATTCACTAAGATCATCGACGTCTGAAATATCCTTAGGACCTTCAGCAGAGTCAAGTAAGCCGTGCAGCCTTTCCGCTATATCTTCGGTTTTACCTGTTGTTGTAGCGAAGTAGATTCCTACAGTCATGGAGCAATTTAAAATCAATAATATTTTAAAGCAGCTTTGCACATTTAGAGTGAATTTGGTTTTTTTTAAATTTTCTTGTCTATTGAATATTGATTTTTGATACATAAATAAGTCAATATTTGTTGCTCTTCTACCTAGGAAGCTAAGTCCCAGGATTGTTTTTTCTTTCAATGAAGATTCTTAAATGTTGTGCTCGAGAGGCTTTTGAAGGATGAATCCTCAAAAGTATTAGAATAAAAAAAAAAATTGCTATTGATTTTTAATTAACCTGAGATAAAAGATTTAAAAAATACTCAAAAAGAGACTTATTAAAGATCTTTATCTGAAAACATTTGTATTCTTTGTATTCAATCCTATTAGGTACTTACAAAAATTAAATTTCTGACTAATTCCTCTTCTGTTTTTTTAAATTATGTAGTTTATAAATTTGGTCCCATCATTCCAAATCCACTTTGAAGTCCAAAGGAAATTATTACAAAAGAACTTATTGCCAACCCAATTAAAACTGAAGTGTAAAGCCTATTAACTCCATAGCCAGCTTCAACAGGATTGAAATCAGCAACAACAAAAGATTTCTTGCTGTATTTCCCTCTATCGCTAAGACCTATTGCTCCCATTGCGGTCTGAGGTGTAAGAGTGCCGCCTTCGTCATCAAGGAACCAAGGTTTGTTTGGACCGTTGTTCCCAGGAGCTGACTGAGTTTCGGAGATGCCTGAAGTTACTGTAGAAGCACTATTAATTCGACTTGAATCTTCTCTGAAAAATCTTGGAAACATATAGGTATGCCAGAGGCCGATTACTGCAGCCCAAGCAATCATGCTTACTCCAGCTAATCCGAAGAGAATTTCTTTAAAACCGAATTCCATAAATCAAACCAATTAATTTAAGCCTGTAAGGGCAATGATTCCACCCTATCAGAAGTAAAGCGAGTCAACTTAGAGAGTTATCAAAGCTTCTAAAATCGGGCCGATTTGTTACAGAATTCATAAGCTCAATCAATCAATCAGCCTTTTTGGCTCTCATATGCCAAGATTTATTGGATAAATATATAGATGGATGATCAACCTCAAATTACTCTTGGTACTAACCCCAGTCATTTTTTCAGTTGCCTTTACTGATTATTGGTTGAGAAGATGGGGAGTATTTGTCTGGGATAATGGTCCTACTATTCAAAACCAGCAGGTATGGGAAGACACAGCAATTGTTGCAGATAAAGGAAGACCAGTAGATGGATACCCTGTATTTACTGTTAGAACTTTGGCAGTGAATGCATTAGGAATTCCAACAGTGTTCTTCCTTGGAGCAATTTTTGCAATGCAATTTATCCGCCGCGGTGTGATAAACGCATAAAAAATAACAGTTATCATATTTTCTTTTTAAAAATTAACTATAAAAAAGACCTAATTAATATTTGGTCTTTTTTTAATGGTCTTTGTTACCAATAAATATTAAATTATTTCTTTAATACAAAAATAATCAATTCATCTTATAATTATTCCAAATTTAAGTTCTTGATGGATTCTGAAAATACTGTGGTTGATTTTCCAACTGACCAAGAGCAAATAGCTTCAATCATTGAAGATGCCTTGCCAAAGAAAAATAGTGATAAAGATCTGGGAAATCCACAATCTGATGCTAATAGATTAGGGTCTAGAATCTTTTTCTTATGGGTTTGGCCAATTATTGCAGTAAATAAAATTAGAAATTTATTTAGCAGAATGGATTTCGTGAAGCCTTATGAATCTGGCATTAATGATTCTTACGAGGTGAGTGATACTGAGACTGTTTATACAATGACTAAAGATGCTTTTGCCGGTAAAGGTGGAATGAAATTCATGGGAATTAGATTTATGTCTATTTGGGTCTTTCCTGTTGCAATAACAGGAGCTGTTATTGAGTTCCTATTCGTTGGACCACTTAAAGGGACCAATCCATTTGGTTAAAACTTAATTCGACAATACTCTGTAATTTTATAGCTCTTGAAAGTTGATTTATTTATTTATTTATTAGACGTTTCTAAATGGGAAAAAAGGAGTAACTTTTTTAGTTGGATTACTACTTGCAATAGCTTTGCCTCTAATATACATGAATAGCCCAAGTGTGATTATCATTACAGGTGGATGCAGAGCTAAAGATCTGCCAATAAGTTGAAGCTCTTCTCCTGACATTTAATTAGTTTAATTCTGAATTAACTATAGCTTGTAAAGAAGCTATAAAAAAATAATTTAATATATATAAAAGAATCTACTTATTATTTTTTTTATTATAACTAAGCTTTAAAATTAAAATCGAAAAATTAAAAATAAAGGTAACAACATTAGCAACTAGAATAGGAATCGAATGAATTTTTAGACCGTAAATAATCCAACAAATAAGACCTGTTATAAATAGAATCAACATAATTAATGAAACATCATCAGCTGATTTTGTTTCCCATGTCCTATATAGTTGGGGTAAAAAAGCTATGGTAGTTAGTAAAGCAGCTAAAAAACCAAATAAATCTATATAATTAAAGTGATTCATTTTTTTTATAGGAATGATATAGATCAAAACTATATATTAATAAAAAAATTATTATATTATAGTTCTACCCTATATTAGTAGGATCAAAATCATATGAGTGATCATTCTGATTTTAATGATGAAGCTTTAAAGGATAAATTGGAAACTTTATTAGATGAATATAATGTGATTAAAAAATGGAATGAAGGCCTATTCATAAAATCACTTATCCTCTTGCCAGTAATAATTTTTATAGTAGGTTTATTTATTGTGAATAGACCAGAAAACTTAATAGATATATTATTTATATTTCTTTATCCTGTAGCATTAATATTGATAGGGTTGATACTTCTATTTGTTATGAGAAGCAAATTAAAGTAGAAGATATTAATAGAATCTTTTTACTTTAAATCTTGTTTTTTATGTAGCCAATAAGGTAGTCCCACTGTAAGCTATTAGTAATTAAACATTAATATCCAATGGCAGGCGGACCATTATTACAACTTTGGGAAAACCTATTACCATTTGCTAAGGATCTAAGAATTCGCTTTGCAATAGCAATGCTAGGTAATGTTCTAGCAATATTATTTATTTTCACCTTATGTAAAATGTTTATTCCAGGATTGGAAGAACAGCTATTTAATTGATTTCCTAGCCCAGAATTGATACATTTCTCTAAAAGAATTAGGATTTGATTTTTCAAATTTATCCCATAAATCTAAATCTTTTAAAGAGTCTATATCTTTATTCTCTATCTGATATTTGTCTTTTATATCTTTTGATAGAGTAAAACCTAGGAATTCCAGATTAGATACTTTTAACATATTTTTAATTTCAATTAAAGAGTAACATTTTTCGTGACTATGAAAGCAAAGATCTCTACACATCGAGGTTGAGAAGAAATCTGACCAATTAGTTATTTCATTTAACTGTTTTATCTCTCCATTAAGAACGTCATTTCGGAAGCTTCTTATTCCATCAATGTCTGGTTTAATATTTTGTTTTTTTATTAGATCTCTAGCTTTTAGTATTTCTTCTCGTGCATACTTGCTGTACAAGCCTAACTTTAAAAAACCATTTGGTTCTAATACATTAAATAGATTTAATAATCCTTTAGTAGGATCATTCATATGGTGAAGAACACCTGAACATTCTATTAGATCAAATCTTTGATTTAGTGATGTCAATTCAAGTAAGTCCATTTCTATAAAATTGATATTTTTCAATCCATATTCATCAACCTTTCTCTTTGCATATGAGATACTTGAATTGCTTAAATCGATTGCTGTTATTTCACAATTGCTATAGCGAGATGCTTCAAGTATTTGAATCCCCGTTCCACAACCGGCTATAAGTATATTTATTTTTTTATTTTGTAATTGAGCTGAATTAGATGTAATTTTATTTGGATAAATCTCAGAATTAATTACTGATAAAAAGTTTAATTTATTTTCCTTCGCATATGAATTATATCTCCATCTAGGATATGGGTTTAATTCATACTGATTTTTTACCTCTTTAGATATTGAATCTTTTATATCTCCTATAGTTTTAATTCCTATTGAAATCTCCTTTTCATCATTTAATTCATTAAATTGTAAATCAAGTAGATTGTTAAATTCTTTGTTATTTGATACATAATTATTTAAATCAATGATTTCATTATTTATTGAAGATAGTGATTGGTAGCAGGAAACAATTGCTAATTTATAGTCTCGATTTTTATTGTTTTTGATTATTCTCTTGAGTTCTTTTAGTTTGTCCTTTTCTTCTGTAGATATGTAATAGACATACTCATTTAAGAAACATTGTGATCCAAGACCTACTACAAAGTCAAAAATACTATTACTTACCTTCTCTTTCTCTGAATAGTTTAATAGAATGTTCTTGCGTATATTGCCTAAAACCTTTTCCCATAGTGGAGAGCAAAATATCATTACTGAAAGTGCTTTTACTAATTCCTTATCTTTAATAATAATATTAAATTCAGTGTTCTCAAACAATTCGGATTCTATAATAGATAATTTTTCTAATATTTCTATGGAGATCAGGCTGTTTATATTCCCAAATAGTTCTCGATGAGAGATATCTATTCTATTTAAAATATTTTTAAGTAATTCCCGATTATCTCTTTGGGAAGCATCAAATAATTCTCCTTTTTTGATTAATTCACTTATAAGTTGATAACTTAACTCACTATGCTTATGCAATAAAAGTTCTTTTTTTGCAAGTATGAGTGATTTTTCATAATCACCGGTTTGGTTATATAATGTAGCAAGATTTAAATAACAGTTCTCTAAATTATTATCTATATCTATTGCCATCTTTGTATGTAATATTGCCTTTTCTACCTCTTGTTTCTCTTTATAGCATGCACCTAGATTCATATGAGCGATAGCAGATTTATTATTTATTTCTAAAGCTTTTAAATAATATTCTTCTGCTTCAGAATATTTATTAAGATCTTTATTTAATAAGCCTAGATTGATATACGCATCAAAATAATTCTTATCTAGCTCGATTGCTTTTTCAAGTGATAGTTTTGACTCATCATATTGATTTAAACTTTTTAAAATTAATCCTCTAATACAATATCCATTAGGTAGATTTGGTTTTAATTTAATGGCTTCTTCAATTATTGTTTCCGCTTTTTCTAGGTTTTGTAATTTATAATATAAAAAAGATAAATTTAATTTCGAGTAAACATGCTCTGGAAAAATTTTTGAACATTTTTTATATAGTTTTATCGCTTTATCATTTTCTTCTTTTTCTTCACATATTAATGCGTAATTTGAAAGTATATCTGCATCAAAATACCCATTTTTTAAAAAAGCTATATAACCTTTTTCTGCCTCCTCTAAATTACCTTTAATGTGATTATTGATTGATTTTGCTTTCAGCTCGTTTTCTGTAAGCTTTTGTAGTTTTTTAGAAAAGCCCTTATTCTCTTTTTTCTTTTTCCCGAAACCACTCAATGATTTTTCTTTAATTACTATAATTATACTAAAACTACAAATCTTATTATTTTAGCTTAATAAATCTATAGTTTTCAAACTGTAGTTTATAGTAATCTATTTATAGATTATGGAGTTAATACACTTTTATTAATTCTTATTCCCTCCAATAAGCCCTAATTTTTTATATAATATTTTTATATATCTTAGGATACAAATGCCTTTAAAGTTAGGCGATCAAATACCTGATTTCTCACTCTCTGATCAACTGGGAGTTTTTAGGACAAATAAGCAAGCTAAAGGTCGACCATTAGTTCTATTTTTTTATCCAAAAGATGATACCCCTGGCTGTACAGCAGAAAATTGTGGCTTTAGAGATAAATACGATCTATTTAAACTATTTGGTGCAGAAGTCTGGGGGGTAAGTGGAGATGATGAAGCAAGTCATAGATCTTTTGCAGACAAAAATAAGCTTCCATTTCCATTATTGTGTGACACAGAAAATTCTTTGAGAAGAGCGTTTGGAGTTCCTAAAGTTCTTGGTTTACTTGATGGTCGAGTAACTTATATTATTGATTCAAAAGGTGTTATTAGGCATATTTTCAATGATCTTTTAAATGGTCCTGCTCATGTTAATGAGGCACTTAGAGTATTAGGCGAGATAAGAAATTAACTTTTAAAATTGTTGATTAATTTTTTCGTAGTAATTATCTAAAAAATAATCAAGATATTAATTTACTACTAACTTCTTTTCCTTGTAGTTTTTCTACTACAGTTTCAGAAGAAATTTTTGCAACGTCGTTTAATCCGTTTGCATCAAACCAAGGAGCTGTTGCCCAATCGAAGCCTTTCCCAAAAGTATTGTCTGGTGAGACGATGTACCAATGACATGCCGTATCTGGGACGTCTACTGCGCATTTTGACCAATTATCGCTCCATTGAGGTACTTGAACCCAAAGTAGAGTGGAGAAAAACAATGAAAATATTGAACTAAACATTTCTTTAGATTTCTTTTACATTAGCGCTATTAAAGCATGAATGTGGATTTTAATACTCTTTTTTTTCAAGATAATCAAATAATAATTATAAGTTAAACTAATTAGTCTTTCTATCATTTTTTAAGTACCTCAGGCATAGGATTTCCTGGCTCTCTTCATTCTCTCCAGAATTTAAAATCCATTCTTTGAACTCTTGATAAAGAACTGATCTATCTATTTTATTTATTTCAGTCATCCTAATTAAGGTACAGCTAAGAGTTACTGAAACAATTTCTTCAATAGAAGGACTATTCTTCAATTTTCTTTTTTATATATTAATAAGTTAATTTACTTGAAAATCCATTTTGCCGAGTCTTTTGGTCAATAATTTTATATTCAATTTATCTATTGAATATAAATATGGAGAAATCACAGGCATTTAATAAATATTATTTTGAAACTTTTTATTGTTCGGATATACTACGTTTCTAATCTATTTTTCAATGGAACGAGACAGTAGAAATAAATCTTTCTTTATTTGGATTGAAGAGATTTGGGAAGAAATAGAGGTTCAATTTTATGGAATAATAGGTGCAATATTCTTCTTCGTTCTAATTTATTTTATTTTTCAACCTCTTTGGATGAGACCTGTAATTGATCTTTTTTTGAAAATTAAATTACTTGTAGGTTAAACCCTCAAATAATAGAGCATTTATTACCAATTAATCTCCATGCAGAATTATAAGTGATCTAAACTTTTCTCTTTGGCAACTAATTCTATAAATTTCCATACAAGGGCATGTTTATAGTCGTCCTTATTTGGACAAGCCGAAACTACTTCTTGCCATGAGAAATTATCTTGATCTTTATTATCTTTTAGTGGTGAACCAAAATCTCTTGCAAGATTAGATAGAAAATTGTATCCGAGTCTTTCTGAAGTGTATTTGATGATCTCATCTGAGTAACTCATATAGAGCAAGAGAGTGTCAGCTTGATAGTTATGCCTTGTGCAGGCCCCATCAGAGCAGCCACTACTGGCAATTTCTAAGCATGCTTTATGGTCGTAGGTTTCCTTGATTAACTCAACTAATGTTCTCATTTGATTCTTACAGCACCACTTGTGTTATAGCTAATAAAAAAATTAATTACGTAATCAACTAAATAATCAAACAAAATTTAGAAAATGACTAAATATTATTTTTGCTTGGGTTGCGATTAGGTAAATTTACTAGTTCTTTTATAGTTTCTCAAACGAAAGCAAAAAATAAAAATGCTTAGATTCTTGTTAGGGAAAAAAGAAAACTCTTATGAAAGATAATCAAAGAAAGAGAAATGATTGGAAATTTCTCTATGATTTTTAAGAATAATTATTATTTTAATCCACAAATCTTGAATATAACCATCTAAAAAATGCTCCTATGACTGGGACATTTCCAAATGTTCCAGAACAAAAATCAAAATAATCTCTATGTTCTTTAACCTTACCTTCTTCATCAAATATCAATCTGGTTGTCCCGTCGTATAAAAATTCGAGACCTTTTATTTTTAACCCCATTGTCCATTCAACAAAAGCAATATTCTTATTGATGGCAATTGAGTGTGATTCTAGATAAATATCATCACATCTTTTGATTAATCCATCTTGGGCTTTGATATATGCATCAATTCCATTTTTTTCTTGGGTAGGATCTATAAATTTAACTTGCTTATTGTATAAGGATTCCCATTCATCCCTTGATGGAGCTTTCTCTCCATAAGACAAATTAAAGAATTTTTTTAATTCTTTCTCTTTGATGAGCATTGAATTTAATGTTAATACTTGTAATTTAGATTATTTAAATAGACATCGCGTTAAAGACATGTGATGTAGATAACTCAGAAATAGCTTAGATTTAGAATCTATTCAATTAGCTCATATGAACAAGAAGAACATTCTTATTTCTATTGGTGTCTTTGGTATAGGAATAATCCTCTATAAATTGCTTTTAGGACTTGTCCTCCCAATAGCTTTGTTTGTCTCTCTTAGGTATGTTTTGAAATTTTTACTTAAGGACTCCGAGTCTGATTCGGTGAAGGAGGTTTCTCAGATTTTTACAAGCAGCGACTCCTCTTCTTCAATCGACAACATAGTTGAAATTAAACCGATTGAAGAAAATAAGCCTGTTGAGGAAGATCAGCCTGTTGAGGAAGATAAGCCTGTTGAAGAAGATAAGCCTTAGTAAGCCGTTAGTATTGGATAGCTTTAATCTTTTCACAAGTTTCTTTAATGGATACAAATGCAAAAAAAAGTTTTTGGGATTCAAAGCCTTATTGGTGTCAACCTTGGTCAATTATTAGCTTTGGTGTTTTAGTTCTAATTTTCAGTTTTAAACTCCTAAATAACATTATAATAACTTCTATTTTAGGGTTTTTTATTCTTGTTTGGTGGATATTATTTTTAATCATTGCTCCGAATTCGTATCAAGTAAATAATGATAAATGATAATCATTATTTATTAATTTGTTTTTTGTAATAGCCTTAATAATAAATTATCTACTTAGATCAAAAATTAAAAATGGAAATTTTAAGTTCAGTTTTTATTTCTCCTGATCACTATTTATTTTTGAAGGGAAGCCTAAGTAACCACCAGAAAATCGCTTCCGATTTGTCCAGTAAAATTCAACTAACTCTCTTGTGGAGCTTGTTATGAGTGCTTCTCCTCCAATTTCTAGTCCGCTTGAAAGCTTTAGGCTCTTTGTCGATTCCCAGCTTGAAGTGCTTGAAGATTCCATTAGATACTCCAGTTGATTGGTTGATTAAATACGAGAAGATCTCCCTACCTCTGTTGACTGTTTCATTAATCATGCTCAGTAAATTAAATGATTTTGTAAGAGTGGGTGAAAGAAAATCGAGATTCTTCGATACGATCGAAACGCCTCTTTATAGTACATTAGTACCATGTGATGTCAATTTTCTTTCCTTGGTTGCTTAAAGTGAATTTGGCTATTTGATTCAATTATCCATCTATTTTTATTATAAAATAAATAATATAATGTGAAAGATAAAAAATAAATTAAAATTTTTATAGTTATGATTATATAGATAGACTATATTTATTAAACTTTAAGAATTATTTTTTACTTATGTTATTAGTCATGAATTCTAAAATAAAAGAATATATATTTAAAAGTTTCTAAACAGAATAAAATATAAATTCTAGGTAAATGTAAACTTATCTATTACTAGAATCTCTTGCTCTGAGAAATCACTAGCAGATATGCAATTTATCCATTCTTTATATTCTTGGGCAATTGCTAATTGATCCCTTGGACTGACCTCTACGGTTCTTTTTAGAATATGTGATAAACCTTTAACTAATAAATCTTCTATGCTTTTTGGATCTTTTTGCATTTAGTTGTTGCATGTATACTAGATTACCTTTTATTAATTTGTTTGTAAAGAGATAAAAGGCTAATGAAGAACTAATTTGGGTCGATATTTATATATTATAAAACTATTATGCTGCATTAGTATTGTTTTTCTTGTCTATTGATGGTACAAATCCAAACTCTTCTATTTCTTCAACTAATGTGAGCTTTTTATCTTTTTTAGTAGATTTTATATCAATAGGTTTAGAATTTATTTCTTTATTATTTTTATTTAAATCTTTAGATTGATTTTTAAAAACTAAATTCTTATTCATAGATTTTTTGAGATTACTAAACATATTAATATTTATTAAATACAATGAAAATGCTATTCCGATAAGAACTAAAAAAATATTATGAACAAAAAAATATGAAAAAACCAATATTGGAGATAAATACTCTATTACTTGATTTATTTTGATTTTTCTCATAATTAGGCGACATCCTGTTGAGTTCTCTTATTTTGTCTTTCTATTAAGGTCAGATCATAGGAAGATTGTATTTGATTATTATAATCTAAATCATCAATAAATCTTGATAGAGATGTTTTATTTTGCATCAATTTACGCCGTATTGTTTTAGGTAAATCAGGCAGTTCGACTTCTTTCTTGTCAAGAGACTTTATGTATCGTTTCCTTTGCCCGCTATCTACTGTCGAGTTATAGTTTTCATTGTATTGAAAGACATCCTTTTTGTTGTCTCTTGAGTCTGTAATTGCCATTAGCTCTGAAAGACTTCTGATAAATGGAATCATGCTGCATACCTCTCTCTATCACTTTCGTTTAAATTATTTTTTAATTTTTTATCTTTCTTATAGGCATTTATATAGTGTACGTCATAAGATCCTAACCCTTCTTTCTTGGGATTGTATAAATGGATGAATCCATTCCTAGACTTTGAATTCTTATTCATAATCTTAAGCTATTCTCCTTTGAGCTTTTTTTTCGTTATAGTTCTCTATATTGTCATGAATTTTGGGCTTGTATTTATCTAGTAATACCTTCGTGATTCCTTTCTCTAGGTTTTGGATCTCTTCATTTTTTGATTTAATTTGTGTAGAGATTCTTGAGTTAAAGTTGGTGCTTTTCATTTTAAATAATAATAGAAAAAAAATTTCTTTTTTGTGATAATTGCTAGACAAGGGACTCAATCTTTTCTCTGTTAGATAGTAGCTTGCTAAGTTTTTTATTTTCATCTTGAAGGTTATTGATGACTTTTTTGTAAGTCTCGAGCTTTTCTTTCAGTGATTTAATCTTTTCGCTTTCGCTTTTTTGTGGGGCTTTATTGGCTTTTTTCTTGTTCCCTTTCACTAGGATTCTTACAGTCGCTTCAGTCATTCTTTCGCCGTTTCCAACGGCTTCAAATACCTTTTGTCGCTCCTTGTCGGTCACTCCTTTGCTTCCCATTAATGCCAGCGATCTGGGCGTTAGTGACGCAAGCATGTTGTCGTCTATATCGGAACCACCTAGCCAGTTTGTATATGCACTTACAAGGTCAATAGCAAACCTTTCTGAACAGTTGATAGCTCCTGACTTCAAGAAGGCTCTCCAGTTCCCAGGCTTAATGTTGCTCTTTATATCGGATAGGTTTGCCGCCACAGCCCTTAGTGATTGCCCAACGCAACTCAGCTCTTCGTTGATCTCCACGACAGATTCTTTAACATACTCTACTTGCGCGGGCACTAGCCCCTTGGTGACTTCGCTATTGAGCGGAATATTTGCTAGGTCAACCACCTCTGTAGGCGATAATTCCATGGGTTTAGCTAAATACGTATTTAATATACGTCTTGTGACGAATCGGAACAACGGGTACTGGTGTACTAACTTTTTCGCTCTCAGCTTCTTAGCGTTTGGTTGTACTCGAATATCTTTGATCTGGTAGGTAATATCACGAATCTATGCGTAAAGGAATTTTTTTTTTAGCATATAAAAGATTTTATCTTTAGTGACTTATATGTATCTATATTATTGCTTTTTGGATCTGTTAACGCGTGAAAATTTGTGTAATTAAAATTAATTACTTTAACTAATAGGCTAATTGTTAATACGGCTGTATTTCTAACCAAATAAATGTATTTTCTTCTTTTTCGCTTAATGAGTATATATACTCATTTCTAGGTTTGTCCTCATCTAAATACTCAGCTTTAAATGCTCGATAGTTGATTTAGAATCTAATTGAGTTTCTCGGTTGAGCTGTTTGAAAACGAGGGGTACCGGAGTTACTTCTTTGTCATAAGCCCTGCCAAGTTACGCTGATTACCTCTAGCTCCAGTCATATCAACACTAATGTACTTTCAGGACATAATTTCTAGCCTCAATAATTTCTGGAGTGAGAAAGGTTGTTTGATGCTTCAGCCATATGATTTAGAGAAGGGCGCTGGGACGATGAGTCCTCATTCTTTTTTAAGAGCGATTGGTCCTGAGCCTTGGGCTGTAGCTTACCCAGAGCCCTGTCGACGCCCGACTGATGGTAGGTATGGAGACAATCCAAATAGAGCACAGCATTATTTTCAATATCAAGTTCTTATTAAGCCCTCATTAGACGGAATACAAGAAATTTATTTATCTTCTCTTGAAGCCTTGGGGATTTCAGCTAAGGACCACGATATTAGATTCGTTGAAGATAATTGGGAATCTCCAACTTTAGGCGCATGGGGAGTGGGCTGGGAAGTTTGGCTTGATGGGATGGAAGTTACCCAATTTACTTATTTTCAGCAATGTGGAGGTCTTGATTGCAAGCCCGTTTCAATTGAGATCACTTATGGCTTAGAGAGATTGGCAATGTATCTGCAAAATGTTGAAAGTATTTGGGACCTTTCCTGGAATAAAAAGACTAAATATGGTGATATCTGGCTTCCTTTTGAAAAAGGTCAATGTAAGTATAATTTTGAAGAATCTAACTCGGAAAATCTAAGGAAACTTTTTGAAATTTATGAGGAAGAGGCTCATCAATTAATCGCTAAAAAACTACCTGCACCTTGCCTTGATTACGTTTTAAAATGCAGTCATACATTTAATTTATTAGAAGCAAGAGGGGTTATTTCTGTTACTGAGAGAACTAAGATTATTGCAAGAATTCGATCTTTAGCTCGTAAGGTTGCTGAAGCTTGGCTAGAGGAAAGAGATGCCCTTGGCTTCCCTCTTTGTGCCGAAAATTAATTAACTCTAATTAACAATTTTAGATTAATTAGCTAACAAATAGTGCGAATAATATATCTGGCTGTATAAAAAGATACTTCTAAGAGCTTTCGCTCTGAAATGTCTTATTGAATACACTATTATTCGCTTGACATATTTGTGTGAGGACACAATGAAGCTTTTTCAGCGTTTGCTTGTAGCGCCTGCTGCTTTGGGCCTAATGGCACCATTAGCTGCAAATGCCGACATTACTGCGGTATCTAATGAGTCAGATTTAAGTTCTGAAGTTATTCAAGCTCGTGTTGATGGCGTTGAAGCTCAACTCGGCGAAATCATGGCTGGTCAATTCTCTTCATCTACAAAGATGAGCGGAAAGGCTGCTTTCATAACTGGTTATGTTGATGATGATGCTGAGTCAGATACTGACAGCATCACTATGGAATATATGTATCAGTTGAACATGAACACCAGTTTTACTGGTGAAGACATGCTCTACACAAGACTTAAAGCTGGTAACGTATCTGACCATTTTGTAGACAAAGGTCAAGGTACTTATCTTTCAGCTGGTAAGAATACATCAGATGCTCTTAAAGTTGACAAGATTTGGTATCAATTCCCAGTTGGCGATGACGTAACTGTTTGGGTTGGTCCAAAAATTGAGAACTACTATATGCTTGCAAGTTCTCCTTCTATCTACAAGCCTGTAACTAAGCAATTCACTCTTGGTGGAAACGGAACTGTTTATGGTTCTTCTACTAAAGCTGGTTTTGGTGCCGCTTATGTACAACCAACTGAAGATCCTTCAGCCGGTAGATTTGCAGTAAGTGTTGCTTACACAAACCAAAGTGGTGCAAAGTCTGGCAAGGACCAAGGTCTATTTGGTGAAGATGGTAAGTCAGCTTTGCTTACTAAGCTTGAGTACGGAACACCTCAGTGGCAAGTATCTGGTGCTGTTGCTTTGAAAGAAAATGGCTGGTCTGATAGCTACTTCACAACAGCTGCAGGTAAGGCAAGGTCAGCTGCTGGTTCTGAAACTGCAGTTGGTTTAAGAGCATATTGGAAACCTGATACAACAGGAGCTATTCCTGAAGTTCAGCTTGGTTATGACGTTTCTACTATTGACGATGCTCCAACTGGATTTGCTGATGAAGCATCAGGTTGGATGGTTGGACTTGGTTGGAAAGACCTACTAATCGACGGAAACAGAGCTGGTGTTGCTTTCGGTTCAAGAGTTAGTGCTACTTCTATTGTTGGTGGTACTTCTGATCCTTCTGAAGATAACAGTGTTTGGGAAGCTTACTATTCCTTCAAAATTAATGATGGCGTAACAGTTACTCCTGCAATCTTTGGTGGTTCAGATGTTGAGTCTGAAGGGAAAGATGTTAGTGGAGCAGTTGTTCTAACAGAATTTAGATTCTAATTCTTTTGATTAGGAGATTTGAAAACGCCCCTTATTTGGGGCGTTTTTTTTTACAAAAAAAAGCCCCAAATAAGGGGCTTATCGTCTTTTTATATTTTTTGATTTACCAGCAGTTCTCACCCTCACCAATAGGGATGCAAACATTTGATTTCTTAGCTTTATCAGCAGCTTTTTGAGCGGCTTCATCAAGTTTTCCGTCCTCATCTGCTTCTTGATCAGTGGTCCATTCTTTTAAACCACCCATATCTCCATGTTTTTCCCCAGCCATTGAATTTTCAGGAATAATTGTGTTAGTCGCTAAAGCAGCTGCCGCCGCAAGGAATATCCCGATAGGTGTTTTACTTGGCATACCATTTTTTATTTATATGTATTTTGGTGGGTCACACCTCCTAATGAAAGTTCTTTTTTTACCTCTGCTTGTATAAAGTGATCGATTCAATCTCCTAATCTTCTTAGGATATTGCTGTAAGCCTGGAAAATTAAATCTAATTCATCGGATCTTCCATGTTTTGCTAGTAAGCCTTTTGCTCCTGCATCCAGTCCGAATAGGAAATTTCTATCTTCATTGTTTTGAACATAGCTTTGAATCCAGCCTACACATACATGACGTTCACCATCTTTGACTTCAGCAACAGAATGTAGTTGAGTGCTCGGATAAATTATCATTTCTCCAGCAGAAAGTTTAATTTTTTCAGTTTTATTTATCGTCTGAATACATAATTCACCACCATCATAATTTTCTGGCGCGTTTAAAAATAAGGTAAAAGATAGATCACTTCTTCCTGAGGGCATATAAGGATT
>QCEW01000021.1 GCA_003280445.1 Prochlorococcus sp. AG-363-A03
GCGGGCCAAAGGCAATCCAGCAGAGGGGTTCTCCCAACCCCTTATACCCCAGTCTAAATGGTGGCCCTTGATATAAATATCCAAGGCAACAACAAATTAAGACCAAAAAAAGTACTGTTATTTTACTTTTTAGAGCAAGGATAAATATGATAAATAAACCTAATAAAAGAGAAAAATATGCAACTCGACTTACAGTGGTTTTATTACCCGTTAAAGCGACTACGGAGTGGAATTTGTATTTGTCAACGCCAGTTTCATCGTCAAAAAGATCATTGGTAAGATTCTCCCAAAGCAAAATCAAGATAGAGGCAATTAGAAAACCGATGAATTGTCCTAGACGAATATTGCCACTATTCCCTAGCTCCCATGCTGCAGATAAAATCACAGGCATTATTGCGACTGAATATAATGGCCACTTAATTGCAGCTTGCCAAAGATGTTTCTTTTCAGTTGTAGAAAACTTCACTGATAAAATAACCTGTTCTGTTTGTTTCTTGGTTCCTTCCTTAAGACTAGGCAGCAGTTCATGTATTGGTTTATTTATGTCTAAAGGCTCTAATTGATTATGAATATAGAACCTGTCTTTAGTGAGCTTTTAGTTAGTTCTCTTCGGAAATGGAGTGAACGAAACGTTGATGAATGTATCTTGAGTATTTCTGTTCCTGTAAGTCACACAGACCCTTTGACGACATTACCTTTAATTGCTGAAAAACATCAGTTTAGATTTCTTTGGGATCTGTCTCCCGGATTGTGCATTTCTGCCGGAGGACATTGTCAATCTTTGGATTTATCTGGACCAAAGAGGTTTGAAAATGCACAAAGGTTTAGTGATGAGATTTTTACTCGATTGATAGATACTTCTCCAAGTCCAGCATTTTCATCATCAAGGATTCTATTTTCATTTTCTTTTTTTGATCAAATTAAGAGTAATGAAAAATCAATAGATGATAAATTTTCCTTGCAGGCTGTTTTGCCTAAGTGGCAATTAACTGCAAAAGATGGATTGACATGGTTACGTTTAAATTCAGTTGCCCTAAATCCTTCAGATGTTCGTGAATCCGTAGAAAGATTATGGTCAATTCGAGAAAAGATAAATAGATCACCAGTCCGAATTTTCGATGAAGTAAAAGAAAATTTCTTAGTCGATAATTTGTCTAATGATTGGAAATCTCAATATCGAGAGGCGTTGGCTAAAGGGATTGAATTAATCAATGCAGGTGATTTGGATAAACTGGTATTGGCTACGAGACAACGCCTTTCCCTCAGAAAACCATTAGATCCGCTGAACTTACTTGCTCGCCTAAGAGTTCAGCAAACTAATAGTTGTCGATTCCTATGGCAAAAAAATCATGATGAGTCATTTTTTGGTGCATCGCCGGAAAGATTGATAAGTCTCAATCAAAATCAGTTGTTAATCGATGCTTTAGCTGGTACCGCAAAAAAGGGTGATGATGGAAAAGAATTACTTGCATCTTCTAAAGATTTAAGAGAACACCATTTTGTAGTTAAATCTATTGTCGAACAACTTGTAAGAAAAGGTATTAAAGCAAGTCATTCCCCTAAACCAAAATTAATTACTCAAGGCCATTTAATTCATTTGCATACTCTTATTCAAGCTTTTGTTAAAGAGAAATCTCCTCTTGATTTAGTTGAAGCACTTCATCCAACTCCTGCAGTCGCTGGATTGCCTTTGAGTAAATCTTTGAGTTGGTTGAGAGCTTTGGAACCATTTGATCGTCAAACATATGCTTCTCCAATTGGATGGATAGATAAAAATCAAAACTCAGAATTTAGGGTTGCCATTCGTTACGGACAGGTGAGAGGTTATGAACTTAACTTGTTTGCTGGTGCTGGCTTAGTAAAAGGCTCAACTGTTGAGGGGGAAATGCAAGAGGTGGCTTTGAAATTTGAAGTTTTAAGAAATCAATTAAACTTAGATAGGATTAATTGTTCAAATGATCTATAAGATAATCAATCACTTGATCTGCTAATGGAACATTCATTAGTTTTTCTACTTCTCTAATACCAGTTGGACTAGTAACATTAATCTCGCTTAGCATTCCTCCAATAACATCTATACCAACAAAAAAGAGCCCTTCATCTTGTAAAGCAGGCTTTATTTGATCACATATCTCTATTTCTTTAGGAGTTAATTTAGTTATCTCAGCTTTTCCACCTAGAGCGAGGTTGCTTCTGAAGTCTCCTTTTTTTGGACGTCTATTAATTGCACCTAATGGCTCTCCATTAACCAAAAGAATTCTTTTATCGCCATTTATTACTTCTGGTAAAAATTGTTGCATCATAACTGGCAAATGTTCTTGTGAAGTAACCAGTTCGAGTAATGCCTCTAAGCCTGGAGCGTCCTTTGCAATTCGTATAACTCCTTGCCCACCTTTTCCTCCAAGTGGCTTCAAAACAACTTCTCCGTACTCTTTTGCAAATGTAATTAATTGCTCCACCCGACTCGCTACAAGAGTGGGAGCCATTAAATCACTAAACCGTAAAGCTCCTAACTTTTCATTCCAAGCTCTCAGTGATGCAGGCTTATTAATTACATTAACACCATCTCTTTCTGCAACTTCTAATAAATGAGTTGCATATAAAAAAGCCTCATCAACAGGTGGATCTTTGCGCATCCAAATGCATGAGAAATCTCTTAAAGGAAGGCTTTGAGATGAATGGACAGTGATCCATGGTTCACAATTGACTTTATTAGAAACTACCCATGCATCGTCCCCTCGGGCTTGCAGGTCAGAAGGAGTACAGATCCAAACATCTATTTTGGCTCTATATGCGGCTTGCATAAGTGCTACTGATGAATCCTTGTTGGGATTAATATTCTCAATTGGATCTAGAACAAATAGTTGCTTCATGAATCAATTTCTAATTCCAATCAGTTCATTTAATTCGTTGTTGCTTTCAAGTTCGTAGAGCTCGTCGCAACCTCCAATACTTTTTCCATTAATAAAAATTTGTGGAACAGTTTTGCGACCTCCTGCTCTTTCAGACATTTTTGTTCTTGCATCATTGTCTCCATCAATAGAATATTCTTTGAACTGGACTCCTTTTTCATTGAGTAGTGCTTTTGCACGTAGGCAAAATGGGCAAAATCTCCAAGTGTATATTTCCACTGTAGGGATGCCTGAATCGTGAATTGATCTGTTCATTTATAGTTTTTGGGTGGATATGCTGATAGCTTTTAATGTATTAATTCTATTACTTCGTTTGCAAGACCTGACTGATTTTAAAAGAGACCTTTCTTTATTGACTGCTCGCCTGGGTACAGCCCAGGATTGTCTTTGACGAACCTGCATTGCTAGCTAGAAAAAAGGACTTAGAGCAAGTTGCATCGCAACCTGAATTTTGGAACGATCCCAAAAATGCACAAAAACAGATGCGTCAACTTGATGAGGTTAAAGCAGAGTTAGAAAAACTCATTATATGGAGAGGTGCGATTGAAGATGCAAATCTGTCATTAGAGCTTTATGAGTTAGACCCTGATGAAGAAATGCTTGTGGAGGCTCACCATGGACTTGAGAAATTAAAGCAAGAACTTGAACGTTGGGAGATGGAGCGTCTCTTGAGTGGAACCTATGATAAAGAGGGAGCGGTACTCTCAATTAATGCTGGTGCTGGCGGAACTGATGCCCAAGATTGGGCCCAAATGCTTCTACGGATGTATACCCGTTGGGCTGAAAATAATGGTATGAAAGTAATTATTAATGAACTTTCTGAGGGAGAGGAAGCGGGAATCAAAAGTGTCACCATCGAAATAGAAGGTGTATACGCATATGGTTTTTTACAAAATGAAAAAGGGACCCATCGTTTAGTTAGGATTTCCCCTTTCAATGCAAATGGAAAGCGACAAACCAGTTTTGCTGGGGTTGAAGTTATGCCTAAACTTGATGAAGAGGTTGAACTTGAAATCCCTGAAAAAGATTTAGAAATTACGACAAGTCGCTCAGGTGGTGCAGGAGGACAAAATGTAAACAAAGTTGAGACTGCAGTTCGGATTCTTCATGTTCCTACAGGTATTGCCGTTCGATGTACACAAGAAAGATCTCAGCTTCAAAATAAAGACAAAGCAATGGCTCTACTAAAATCAAAATTGATGGTAATAGCAGTAGAGCAAAGGGCTGCTGAGATTGCAGATATTCGAGGGGATATCGTTGAGGCTGCGTGGGGCAATCAAATTAGAAATTATGTTTTTCACCCGTACCAAATGGTAAAAGACTTACGCACTGAACAAGAGACAACAGATGTAAATTCAGTAATGAATGGGGAAATAGATATTTTTATTCAGTCTCTTTTAAGGCAAAATATTGAAGAATCATGAATTAACTGGATATGAATAATAAAAATATTTCTGATGACGTCACCAAGAAAGCAACTCCACCTCCAAGTTTTGTCAAACTTGCTATGAAAAATATGGTTCGGAAAGGTAGTCAAAGCCTTTCTCACTTTGGTTTAACAGCTTTGGGTTTCCTTGGATTTATTATTTTAGTTGCTGTTCTTGGAAAACCTCATATCCCTCAATAACTTTATGGAGAATTTTTCGACTAGCTCTTCTAAATTGGATGTTGACCTTTCTTTTACACCTTTCCCGGTTCAAGATTTAGATATCTTTGTGAACAGTGAGTCTTTGGAGTTGATGAAAAATCCAAGTGAATGGATTCAGGAGATAAGCAGTTGGATTAGATTTATCCAAGTAAATTCAGCATTTAAGTGTCCAGAAATAGTCCTAAATGCGTCTCAATTTAGCTTGGGGTTGGAATTAACTAATGATAAGAAAATTCTTGATTTGAATCATGTCTGGCTAGGGCAATCAAAAAGTACAGATGTGCTGTCATTTCCCATAATTGATGAGACATTTTTTGGTGTAAGTAATGAATGTATTGAATTGGGTGACATAGTTATCTCAGTCCCGACAGCAATCAGGCAAGCCAAAGATAATAATGCTGATTTATTTAGAGAACTAAGATGGCTTGCTTCTCATGGTCTCTTACACCTTTTGGGTTGGGACCATAGTGATGAAGAGAGCCTTAATAAAATGCTTTTAATTCAAGAGCAACTTCTTGATATTAGAGGTATTCTTTAAAATAAAGAGTTGAAGATTTACAAATATGGTTCCTGAGATATCCAATGACTCTGAGAGAGCAGTTAGGGAGATGTCTAAAACTCTTCAAAGACCCAATAAAAGATCATCGTGGAAGATAGCTAAAGATTTACCAACTAGCTTTTTATATGCAGCTAAAGGATTAAGATATGCTTTCTCAACCCAGAGAAATTTTCGCATTCATCTTGGTTTTGCATTGGGTGCGTTTGGCTTAAGCTTTTTTTTAGGCCTTAAGAAAAGTGATTTAGCAATAATGGCCCTTACAGCCACTAGTGTGTTAGTAGTTGAATTGCTTAATACAGCGATTGAATCTGTTGTTGATTTGGCCATTGGGAAACGATTTCATCCTCTCGCTCAAATTGCTAAAGATTGTTCAGCTGGGGCAGTTTTAGTAGCTTCAATCAGTTCGGTGCTGATTGCTGTTTTATTATTATTTCCTCCATTACTTAAACAGTTAGGAATTTAATGGCTTAAAAATTATGTTTTTGGTGATCGACAATTATGACAGTTTCACTTATAACCTCGTTCAATATTTGGGCGAATTAGCTTCTCAGCATCCTATTGCATCAGAAGTAAGAGTCGAACGTAATGATGCTCTGACGATTAGTGAGATTAAAGATTTAAATCCTGATGCGATTTTGTTATCTCCTGGTCCAGGAGATCCGAATCAATCTGGAGTTTGTCTGGATATTTTATCTGTGCTATCAATTGAAATACCAACTCTTGGTGTCTGTCTTGGTCATCAAGCTATTACTCAAGCGTTCGGTGGAAAAATAATCAGAGCTAATGAATTAATGCACGGTAAAACATCTAATGTTCTGCATAGAGGTACTGGAATATTTAAAGATTTGCCTAATCCATTAGTGGCAACTAGATACCATAGCTTGATTGCGGAGAGAGAGGGATTCCCAGAATGCTTGGAGATTATAGCCTGGTTAGAGGATGAAACAATTATGGGAATAACTCATAAAGATTATCCGCACATATACGGGGTACAATTCCATCCTGAGAGTGTATTGACAGAATCTGGTCATAAGTTACTCTCTAATTTCCTAGAGATAGCGGAAGCCACCTAGATCGTCACAGTCTTTATAGACGTAATAAATTAATTACACTTCATCGACAACTTTGAAAGCTGACCAGAATCTTTTCATCTGGTCCATTGTTCCAATGCTAACCCTGATAGAGCCTTTTAAATATTTTTTCTTATCCATATTTCTAATTAAAATTCCAGATGACTTTAACTTTTGTTCAACTTGCTTTGGGTTTGATTTTGGCCAAAGTAGAAAGTAGTTTCCTCCATTAATATGATGTTTAACATTAAAACTTTCAAATTTATTTTTTATCCAACTACGAGCCTCAAGTACTTCGTTTACATACGAGTCAATATATGATTGATCTGTAAGTGCTGCAAAAGCAGCAATTACAGCAAAGCTATTGACGTCATAAGGACCAGTAACTCTATTAATTATATTAATTACTTTAGAATGACCAATTGCGAACCCAATTCTTAAACTTGCCAAACCAGCAGTTTTAGAAAGCGATCTTAATACAACAAGATTAGGTGTCTTTTGGAAATTTACAAATGGTAGAACACTATCGCCTGTAAACGCCTCATAAAGTTCATCCACAACAACTAGTGTTTTAGATGAAAGTTTGGTGATCTCTAAAATTCTTTCTGGACTTAATCTTGTTCCAGTGGGGTTGTTAGGGTTGCAGATGAGTAAAATTTTCGGATTATTTTGCGTGATGAATTCGCAAATACTATCAAATGGATATTTAAAATTTCGCCCCTCATAAGGTATTGAGTTGATTTTCATACCTCGCATTTGTGCGCAAGGAGTATAATATCCAAAAGTAGGCGATGTTGTTAGCATTAGATCATCAAAGTCGCCATAGGCATGGAAAATAGCATTTATAGCTGCATCGACTCCATTGAAAATGCCAACTTCAGATGAGTTTATATTCACGCTTGAATTTTGTTTTATGAGAGTTTCTACAACTTTTTCTTTTAAACCTGAGTATTCAGGATAAATAGAAATTTCATCTCTGCTTATTTCTCGGAGAGATTTAATTACTAGTGGGCTTGGTCCAATAGTGTTTTCATTAAAGTCTAGTCTTAGTAAATTTCGTCTTCCTTCCAGTGGTGCAGAATATGGCTGTAAATCCTCGATATCTTTCCTGGGATTCGGTAGATCAAAAAATGAATTTTCTGTTTTGTCCATTACATTCTTTCCAGAGTGGGGATGCCTAGCAAACTCATCCCCAGTTTAAGTGTATTTGCAGTGATAGAGCATAAAGCAAGTCTACTGGCTCTTGAAGGTTCACTTGCTTTTAAAATAGGAACTTGATCATAGAATCTGTTAAAGATCTGACTTAATTCAAATAAATACCCGCATAAACGATTAGGAAGCAGTTCTTTTTCGACTTCAGCGATAATACAATCAAGTTGTAATAGCTTGCGAATCAAGGCCCATTCTTGTGGCTCTTCGAATTGAATATTCTGGCTTGATACTTTTAAATCCCCACCTTTGCGGGATATTCCGGCTATTCGTACTAATGCATAAAGTAAATATGGTGCTGTATTCCCCTGCAAAGAGAGCATCTTGTCGAAACTAAATTGGTAATTAGAGACTCTATTTTGACTTAGATCCGCATACTTGATGGCTGCTATCCCGACAGTCGTAGAAACATTATCTATAAAACTTTCACTTTCTGACCTACTTTCAGTACTGAGACGATCTTTAAGATCTTCTCTTGCTCGTTGAATTGCTTCATCCAGAAGATCTACTAATCTAATTGTTTCTCCAGAACGAGTTTTTAACTTCTTACCATCTTCTCCTTGAACAAGCCCAAAAGGGACATGCTCGATTTGACAATCTGCTGGAATCCAGTTTGCAAGCTTTGCAATTTGAAAAACACCCGAGAAATGTGATGCTTGCCCAGCATCTGTGACATAAATCAACCGGTATGCTCCATCTCCATACGGGGGAGTAGCTAATCTGTATTTAATCGCTGCCAAATCAGTGGTTGCATAATTAAAACCTCCGTCACTTTTTTGAATAATTATTGGTTGAGGCTTGCCGTCTTTTCCTACTACGCCATCAAGGAAAATACATTGAGCTCCTTGATCATTTATTAGTAAATTTTTATTTTTTAAATCATTAATAACATCTACTAAAAATTTGTTATAAAAGGATTCACCTCTTTCAATCAGTTTGATATCAAGTCGATCGTAGATCTTTTGAAACTCATTTCTGGATTGTTTGCAGAGTAATTGCCACGCAATTAGACTTTCTTGTCCCCCTGCTTGTAAATTAACAACCTCATTTCTAGATTTATTTTGAAAGATTGGATCTTCATCAAATCTTTTTTTTGCTTGACGATAGAAATTAACGAGATCGCTTATTTCCACTACATCTTTTGTATGGAGTGCCTCTGGTACAACCTCTTTCAGATGAGTGATGAGCATGCCAAATTGTGTGCCCCAATCCCCCACATGATTGAGTCGTAAGACTTCATAACCGCAGAATTCAAGAACACGTGCTAATGAGTCTCCAATAATTGTTGATCGTAAGTGCCCAACATGCATTTCTTTAGCGATATTTGGACTGGAAAAATCAATAATCACGCGGTTATTGTTTTTTCCCTTTTCTATTTTTTCACTACTGAATTTTTTTAGAGGCACTCCCAATCTTTTATCATTTAGACGAAAATGGATTTCCGATATAAGTGTTTTTGCATTTATAGATAGGTTTATGAAACCTGGACCTGCAATGAGTGGTGGATTACATATTTGAACGAAATCATTATCTTTTTGTAGTTGATCAGCTATTTTTTGTGCAATTTCACGAGGAGATTGTTTGAGTTCTTTTGCCAGTGATAAAGCACAATTTATCTGAAAATCTCCAAATTCGGGCTTGGATGCGGGGACTAAATTAGAACCTGTAAGTATTGAAGAAGTTTTTGAACTTTGATCCTCTTTTGGGAATACTTTGATGAAAGCTCTATTAAGGGCTTCTTCTAATCTGGCGGATATTTCAAGCATGATGTTTATGGTTAGGTAGATACTTTTAAGATTCTTTTGTTTTTAGGATTTGCCAGAAAACTGCTTATTCATTTTTAGTCAAAGCGCATACTGAAATCTATCCATTTGCTTTTCGTGATTGGAGCACTAGTTGAGATTAGATCAATACCTGTAAAAATATAGTCTGATAAATTATTTGGGTTGATTCCAGAAACTTCAATAACAATATTTTGTGAGACGTATTTGGAATTACTAGTTTTTAAAAGTTGACGTAATTCTGGAACTAATTTCTCTATAGTTTGAATTGACATTTCATCAAGTAAAATCCCATCAGCGCCTGCCTCTACAGCTTCTTTCGCTTGGGAAGGAGTTTCTGCTTCGACAATTATCTTTTTTGTCCATGGAATAGTTTTTTTTAAGATTTTGATACTCTCGCTAATCCCCTGAGACCATTCAATATGATTCTCTTTCACCATGGCAGCATCATCTAATCCAAGTCTATGATTAATTCCACCACCACAATAAAAAGCATATTTTTCGAATATTCTCAGACCTGGAGTCGTTTTACGGGTGTCTGCTAATTTCATATTGGATCCTGATAGTTTAGTTACCAGTAAGGCTGTCGATGTGGCAATACCAGAAAGATGCATGGCTATATTTAGAGTTACTCTTTCTCCTGCTACTAGAGAGGAAGATGCCCCTTTTAATTCTAGGAGTCTTTGATTCTTTTCAAACTTCTGACCATCCTCTATTAGAAGTTTAGTATCAACTTGGGGATCAATTTTTCTAAATATTAGTTTGACTAGATCTCCACCACAGAAAGTTCCATCCTCTTTTGCAATCCAATGAGCTGACGCACTTTTGTCGTTAAGGATAAATCTTGTGAGATCTCCATTACCGAGATCTTCCTCAATCCAGGTGTCTAATATTTTCTGTAGCTTTGGTGAGCGAAGATCCACAATACAATAAATACATTTATTACTATACCAATGCTAAAACCATTTATAAGAAAAGATTTTTTTTAGTTTTTATTTTATCTGTTTATCTTTGTTTTAAATATTTTAAGGCAATAGAAAATTTTAATATTTATTCTTTGTGATATGTGAACTATATGCTTTAATTAACTTACTATCGAATATTTTGATCAAGTGGATGTTGTTCATAGTGTGAATATTATGGTTGCGTTACTTATTGGAGGAGTTTGCTATTACTTATATTATATTTTTACAATCGACAAAAATTAGTAGATAAAAATTGCTTGATTACTTACCAATACAGAATTTTGAAAATATATTATCAAGTAAGCTTTCCGTCAAATCTTCTCCTGTTAGTTCTCCTAAATAATTAATAGCTTGTCTTAAATCGATCGTCCAGAAATCCCAAGGTAGCTTTTCATCAAAAACTTTATTAATATTTTCCAGAGATTCCATAGATGACTTCGCCAGGTCAAGTTGTCTTTCATTTAGAGCAATATGCAATCCATGCGTTTGAGAAGAACCACATATTTTTAGTAGGTAATTAATAAGATCCTCTTCTCCATTACCATTTTTTGCACTCATAATAACTAGATTTTCCTTTTTTAATATATATTTTGGAACTTTTTCAAAAGATTGATTATTCTTTAAATCAGATTTATTTCCAACAATCAAGAATGGAATATGTATGGGTAATTGTTTTAGTATTGATTCATCCTCGCTAGTCCATCCTATGGAATAATCAAAGATTAAAATGTTGAGATCAGCTTGAATTAAAGTCTTTTTAGTTCTAGAGATACCAATTTTTTCGATTATATTTTTAGTCTCTCTCAGACCTGCTGTATCAACAAAAGTTACTGGTATTCCCTCTAATACAATCTCACTTTCTAAAAGATCTCTTGTAGTTCCAGGTAGGTCAGTCACAATTGCTTTTTCTTTTTTGCAAAGTCTATTTAGTAAGGAGCTTTTCCCTACATTAGGTTTCCCAGTTAGTGCAACTTTTAAGCCAGTACGAACCCAAGACCCTCCTTTAGCATTATCAATTAGTTCAATAAGATCTTTTTTGATTGAGACAATTTCATTCTTTACATGCTTTTCATCTAAAATTGGAAGATCCTCTTCAAAATCTATTCTTGCTTCGATTTCCGTTAGTTGCTCAATCAATCTTTTCCTGATTGATTCAATCGTAGTTTGAATACTTCCTTCAATTCCATTAATCGCTAGTTCTGCCGCTTTTCGACTTCTTGCTGACACGAGCTCACTAATCGATTCCGCTTGAGTCAGGCTAAGACGACCATTCAACACTGCTCGTTGACTAAATTCTCCCGGTTCTGCTCTTCGAACGTTTGGGATATCCAGTATTCTCTCAAGGATTTTCTGGACTGCAATGATTCCACCATGGCAATGAATTTCTACTACATCCTCACCTGTAAAGCTTCGCGGCCCCTTCATTATTAGAATTAATACTTCATCAATATAATTTTTTTGATTTGCTTCGGTTACATATCCGTAAAGCACTTTGTGAGTACTCCAATCGTGCGTTCCAGGAATATGAACAATGGTTTTAGATATTTCAATGGCTGAGGAGCCAGAGATCCTAATAACAGCGATACTCCCTTGGCCGGGAGAAACTGCAGTCGCAATCGCAGCAATAGTATCTTCAGTAGGGGAAAACGAATGCATTAATCAATAATCAAGCAATCTTTACTAAGATCAAATCTAGCTTTCTTTTTTGGACTAAGATTTTTTAAATTATGAAAAAAATCTTCCTGAATCTAATACAAAGAATTCGTAAATTTATCTCTTGGCTCTGGAATCAGGAAGGCTCGCCCTCTCAGAGAGCACTAGGATTGGGCGTGGGGATATTTAGTGGTTGCTTTCCATTTTTTGGTTTGCAAACTTTGATGGGTGTGTTTTTAGCAAAAATCTTTAAGGGAAATAGTATTTTGGCGGCTGTTGGAACCTGGATAAGCAACCCATTCACTTATGTCCCTCTTTATTATTTCAATTATAGGCTAGGCTCTTTAATACTCAATGAAGATAAAAATATAGTAGATTTTAGCCATATAACTACAAATGAGTTGTGGTCTCAAAGTTGGTACTTGAGCTACCGACTGATAATGGGCTCTATATGTATGGGTCTTTTGACTGGAATAGTTGGTGGACTGGGCCTATATTTTTTTCTCAAAAAAAATTCCAATTAAATTTAAATATTTTGGATGTATTTATTTGTTTTTAACAATCTTTTAGATGATTAATTAAAAAATTAGTTAATTCCTGTTCTAGCGATATCTAAGACATCAGCCATTGAACGTATTTGATTGATAGTAATTTCTAATTGATTAACGCTTTCCAATTCAACTCTAAGGTCAATGCAAGCAGGTTTGCCATGAGATGTCTTAACTCTTGCATCGATTACATTTATACCTCTATCAGAAAGTCTCATTAATATGTCTTTAAGTACTCCTACTCTATCGATAACTTCAATTCTTAATTGAATAGGAAATTTCTCTTCTTTGGTATGTGTATTACTATTCCACTTGATTGATAGTCTTCTATTAATAGGTACTGATTGTATGTTGACACAATTAGTTCGATGTATGGTGATCCCGTGATTACCAAGTGCAACTGTTCCAATTATTGGTTCTCCTGGCAAAGGGCTGCAACACCCCCCTAGCCGATAATCCAGTCCTTCTAATCCAACTATTGGCGAATATTTTGTTTGAGATGTTTTTGATTTGCGTGAACCCAGATTTACTTGTGAACCAATTTGTTTTGCTAGTTCAATATCGCTTAATTCAGCCTCAGGCAGCTGGTTTTGTATTTTTATCTCTTCTCTAAATCTATTAATTACTTGATGTAGGGTTAATGCTCCAAAACCAAGTGCAGCTAATAAGTCTTCCGTAGACTTCAGATTACATCTCTCGACAACTTTTGTTATTGCTTCACCTTTAAGTAAATTATCAATTCCTTTACGCCCAAATTCTTGTTCTAGTAGTTCCTTGCCTCTTAATATTGTTTCTTGACGATGACTTTTTTTATACCATTGCCTGATGCGATTTCTAGCTGTGGGAGTCGCTACATAGTTTAGCCAATCTAAGCTTGGATGAGAACTCTTATGAGTGATGATCTCAACAAAATCTCCATTTTCAAGAGGTGTTGACAACATGCAAAGACGATCATTAATTCTAGCACCATTGCAATGATTCCCTACTTCAGAGTGAATGCGATAAGCAAAATCGATTGCTGTTGAACCATTCCTTAATCCCAAAACGTCTCCTTTTGGAGTGAAAACAAATACTTCTTCATCAAATAGATCCTCTTTGATTGATGCAAGGTAGTCATTATGATCATGAACCCCATCTTCTTGTTGCCATTCAACTAATTGGCGTAACCAATTAAATTTTTCTGAATCAGGGTTGGCGGGAGACCCGCCTTCTTTATACTTCCAGTGAGCTGCAATTCCAAATTCTGAAACCCTATGCATTTCTGGAGTCCTGATTTGTACTTCAATAGGCCTATGCCTGCCTATTACAGCTGTATGTAGCGACTGGTAGCCATTTGGTTTTGGGAGACCTATATAGTCTTTAAACCGACCAGGTATTGGTCTGAATGTGTCATGGACAACAGCAAGAGCTCGATAACATGTCTCGACATTTGACACAAGAATTCTTAGAGCAGCAACATCAAAAATTTCATGAAATTCTTTTTGTTGCCTTTGCATTTTGCTCCATATTCCATATAAATGCTTTGGCCTTCCACTGACTTCACATTGGCTCAGTCCTGCTGAGTTCAAGCGATCTTTAAGTAATTGAACAGTTGTATTTAATCTCTCTTCTCTTTCACTACGTTTACTAGCTATTTGTTGCTGAATTTCTCGGAAAGGATCTGGTTCTAAAAGTTTAAATGCTAGGTCCTCTAGTTCCCATTTGAAGCGTCCTATTCCTAAACGGTTTGCGAGAGGAGCATAAATTTCCCTTGTTTCTTTAGCTATTCGAGTTTGCTTCTCTTTGTCTAAGTAACTAATGGTTCTCATATTGTGAAGCCTATCAGCAAGCTTCACAAGCACAACTCGAATATCGCTAGCCATAGCTAGAAACATTTTACGTAGGTTTTCTGCTTGAGCTTCTGTCCGATTATTAAAATGGATTCCACCTAATTTAGTCACACCTTCAACTAAATATCTAACCTCGCTGCCAAAATACCCCTCCAGTTGTTCTGGGGTTATGTCTGTATCTTCGACGACGTCATGTAAAAAACCTGCTGCAATCACACTAGCGCTTGCACCTATCTCTCTTAGTAAGTCAGCAACTGCAACTGGATGGATTATGTAAGGTTCGCCACTTTTTCTGTATTGCCCTTTATGCAATTGAAATGCAAGATCAAAAGCGGCAACTAAAAGTGCTTCAGAATCTCTTGGGCAACTTGCCCCTATCCCAGGTGGAATATTTTCAATGCAATTTTTTAACCACTCTGGCAAAATAATTTCATAATCATCAATATGTTGGATCTGATGAGTTCTAAGTTGTGGCTGGCCATCAAAAAATTCATCACAGACGATATTGGCCTGGCTTGAATTGTGTGCAGAGGTGACTTTGGGCATCAGCACCGGAGCTTAATTTATTTTATTCAAACTCAACATTTCTTGCTACCTTTTTATGAATAATTCATCAAAAGAAGTTTTAAAGATAAATAAACTGAATGTTATTTATTCAAATACTAATACTTACGTGTTAAAAGGATTAAGTCTGAATATAAATCGTGGCGATAGGCTTGCATTAGTTGGTAGCTCAGGATGTGGTAAAAGTACTGTTGCTAAGGCTGTAATGCAGCTTCTTCCTAATGGATGCGTTTGTGATGGTGAGATTATTTTAAATGGAAAAAATGTATTGGACCTAGGCAAGTTTTCTTTGCAAACTTTTCGAGGGAGAGAGGTTGGATTGATATTTCAGGATCCAATGTCACGTTTAAATCCTTTAATGACTGTTGGCGAACATTTAGTTGATACGTTTAAAGCTCATGATAATTCTGAGCCAATTTATAAGTTAGTAAAAAAAGCTAAAAGCTTATTAGAAAAAGTTGGAATAGATCCTTTAAGATTTAATTCTTTTCCGCATGAATTTAGTGGAGGAATGCGACAACGTGTGGCAATTGCTTTAGCAATTTGTTTGAGACCTCCATTGATAATTGCTGATGAACCTACAACTAGTTTAGATACAATAGTTGCTGATCAAATCATGAGTGAATTGAGTTCGCTTTGTGATGAGATTGGGACTGCTTTACTATTAATTAGTCATGATTTATCAATGGCATATAAATGGTGTAATAAAATTGCAATACTTGATTGTGGGCACATAGTCGAGTCTGGAAATATTAAAGAGATAGTTGGTAATCCAAAAACCGGTATTACTCAAAGATTAGTTAACTCAGGCAGGATCCTAGAGGGTTCTGAGAGAGAAATAATGGATAAAAGTAACGTATTATTGAGAGTAAATAGATTACGTTGTTGGCATAATTTAGGCTTTTGGCCTTTCAATTCTTTTTGGTTGAAAGCTGTTAATGAAGTTACCTTCTCTCTGCATGAAGGTGAAACTCTTGGTATCGTAGGCCCATCAGGATGTGGTAAAAGCACTTTATGTAGAGCGCTGACTGGTTTATTGCCTAAAAGAGGTGGAAATGTTTTTTTTCTTGGAAAGAATATTTCAACTATCAATAGGAAATCTTTAAAACAATTACGTAAATATATTCAAATTATTTTTCAAGATCCTTCTTCCTCTTTGAACCCTAAGATGTCAGTAATGGACGCAATTGTAGATCCTATTCTTATCCATAAAGTGTTAAGTCGATCTAAAGCTAGAGAAAAAGCTCGTAGTCTTTTAGATCTGGTTGGTTTAACGCCCACAGTAATGTATGAACAACGCTTACCTTCTCAACTTTCAGGCGGGCAACAGCAAAGAGTAGTTATTGCAAGAGCACTTGCTCTTAGTCCCAAAATACTTATCTGTGATGAAAGTGTAAGTATGTTAGATGCTGAAATTCAAGCAGAAGTTTTGGAGTTACTACGCTCTTTACAAGAAAAATTAAAATTGTCTATGTTGTTCATTACTCATGATTTATCTGTTGCGGCAGGTTTTTGTCACAGAGTATTAGTACTTGATAAAGGGAAAATTATCGAAGAGAATTCTGGAAAAAATTTGTTAAATCATCCTCAAGAATATCTGACCAAAAAGATGGTGAAGGCTTCTCCTAGACTTCCAAAATAATATGATTCTTCGGTTGTAATACTTTTAAAAGTCGTTCAAAATCTTTAGGTAATGGAGCTATGAATTTCATTTTTTCTAATGTTATGGGGTGTATTAAACCCAATTCAACTGCATGTAAAGCTTGGCCACCAAGTTTTATAGGCAATTTTTTACACCTACTGTAAGTTTGGTCTCCAATAATAGGATGACCCATGTGTGCACTATGAACACGAATTTGATGCGTTCTACCTGTATCAAGTTTGAATTTAAGAAGAGAAAAATTTCCTAGATTTTCAATTAATTTCCAATGTGTGCAAGCATATCTACCAGATTCCTCATCAACCACAGCATATTTTTTTCTGTCTTTTGGATGTCGACCAATACATCCTACAATCATACCTTCGTTGTCTTTAATAGCTCCATGGACAACAGCAAGATAATTTCTAGAGGCTACTCTTTTTTGTATTTGAATTTGTAATTTAACTAAGGCTTCTTGAGTCTTCGCTATGACAATGCATCCAGTTGTGTCTTTATCTAAGCGATGAACTATTCCAGGCCTTAATTTACCTCCGATGCCTGGCAAGTCAGGACAATGATTGATTAACCCATTGACTAAAGTTCCTGATTTATTCCCTGGTGCAGGATGAACTGCTATCCCTGCTGTTTTATTAATGACTATTAAATGGTTATCTTCATATAAAATATCTAAATCAATTTCTTCTGGTTTTAAGTAAGGAAGAGGCTCCGGTGGGGGCACCCAAAGTTGAATTATGTCACCTGGCCTGACGGGAGTTTTTGCCCTTCCAGTTTTACCGTTCACTCTTGCGAACCCCGCTTCAATGAATTTCTGAATATGAGCCCTACTTTGTTCGGCTCGTTGGCTTACCAGCCATCTATCAAGACGCATAGGCAAAGGTTTCTTATATTCACCCTGAAATAATTCACCTGGTCCCTGCCCAAATTCGTGGTTGATTTCTTTATTCATTAGGGGAGTTCAAGAGAGATATTACCCAATAAATTTTTTCGAAAATCATCAAGTAATCTTTGAGACATTCTTCGAGTATCTCCGGAAGTGTGACGTTCTGCTGCTGAAAGTAGCCATAAAGATTTATCTTTAATGGCTTCATTGACACATATTCCATATCTATTTTGAAGACACATTGACTTAATTCCCGCTGCCTGGGTGTTCTCCAATGTCTCAAGAAGTTTCATAAAGTTAATGGCTACTTGTTCAGTATCGTATGCGGCTTGACCTATATCATCACAAATAGCTAATTTTAATGCTGCATTTTGATCTTCAAATCTAGGTGGCAGAACTCCAGGAGCATCCAATAGATCCAGATCTTGTCCCAATCTTACCCATCTTAAACTTCTTGTAACCCCTGGTTTCCTTGAGCTGGATACAACCTTCTTTTTAACTAGTCTGTTAATGAGAGCAGATTTTCCAACATTTGGGAAACCAAGAGTTAGAACTCTAATTGCACGATTTTTCATCCCTCGGTTGAGACGTCTTTGGTTTAACTCTTTCCCAGCACGAATAGCGGCTTGTTTTATTTGGAGAACGCCGGTTCCAGCTTTTGCATCGCACCACCATGGGACTTTCCCTTCCGACCTTAATTTTTTATCCCAAGCTTGATGAGCATCGACATTGATCATGTCCTTTCTATTTATAACTAATATTTGCTTCTTTCCTTTTAACCATTTTTGAAGATATGGATGAGAAGTGGCGAGGGGTATCCTTGCGTCTCGCACTTCGAAAACTAGATCAACTTTATTTAGATGCTCTTTTAATTGCTTTTCTGCTTTAGCAATATGCCCTGGATACCATTGTATAAGCTGCTTGTTCACGGAATTTTAAAAAGAAGTTGGTTGAAATGATTAATTTAAAAATTGTAAAAGTTGATTTTTGATTTATTTTGGGAATGTATTTTTGAAAATCCAAAGTTCAACTTATCATCTGAAAAGATGAAATGATTTGATAACATTAATTGAATTATTCAGAATATCCTGATGGGAGTTAAAGTATTTTGATCAATCTAGATTGATAGAATTACAATATTTAATAACTTGATAGTAAAAAATTTTTCTCCATATGGCAGGTCTGAAAAACATTTGCTTTTTAAGCCTTACATAAAAAGTTTATTTTTTCTAGTTATTGCAGGCATTGGAGGGATAATTAATTATATTAACTATAAACTTTTAATATCTAAAAAGCCATTTTTAGTTACTCAAAGGTTTAGGTAGATTTTTTCTGTGTCTTAGTAATCACCCAATTGGTGCCTTCAAGAGCTATGGTCACTCAGTTTCCTTTCTGAATCCTATAAATTATGTCTAAGCGTTCCCTGTCAAGTCTCGGCGCTGAAGACTTATGCGGCAAACGTGTTTTAGTTAGAGTTGATTTTAATGTCCCATTAGGAGATGAGGGGCAAATAACTGATGACACAAGAATTCGTGCTGCTTTGCCAACTATTAATGACCTTCTTGAGAAGAGTGCAAGAGTTATTCTTTCTGCTCATTTTGGTAGGCCAAAGGGACAGGTGAATGAAAAAATGCGTTTGACTGCTGTTGCTCAGAGACTCAGTGAATTGCTCGGTAAAACAGTTGTAAAAACTGAAAGTTGTGTTGGAGTTGAAGCCAAGTCAAAAGTAGAGGCGATGTCCAATGGAGATGTAGTCCTTTTGGAAAATGTTCGATTTAATGCTGGCGAAGAAAAAAACGATTCAGAATTTGCAAAGGAATTAGCTTCTTTGGCAGAAGTCTATGTAAATGATGCTTTTGGGGCTGCCCACCGCGCTCATGCCTCAACTGAGGGAGTTACAAAGTTCTTAAGTCCATGTGTTGCTGGTTATTTAATGGAAAAAGAACTTAAGTACCTTCAAGGAGCTATAGATCAACCTAAAAGACCCTTGGCAGCAATAGTTGGCGGTTCAAAAGTAAGTAGTAAGATCGGGGTTTTGGAGTCTTTGATTGATAAATGCGACAAGATAATTGTTGGTGGAGGGATGATATTTACTTTTTACAAAGCCAGAGGATTATCCGTCGGTAATAGTCTTGTCGAAGAAGATAAGCTCGACTTAGCAAGTGCGCTAGAAAAAAAAGCTAAAGCTAAAGGAGTTGAGTTCCTTTTGCCTAGTGATGTTGTGTTGGCTGATAATTTTTCTCCTGATGCAAATAGTAAATCTTCAAAAGTCGATGATATCAGCGAAGGTTGGATGGGATTGGATATTGGTTCAGAATCAGTTGAACTTTTTCAAAATGCTTTGAAAGATTGCAAAACAGTTATTTGGAATGGACCGATGGGTGTATTTGAATTTGAGAAATTTGCAAATGGAACAAATGCAATAGCAAATACTTTGGCTGAATTAAGTGCTCAAGGATGCTGCACAATTATTGGAGGTGGAGATTCAGTTGCAGCAGTAGAGAAAGCGGGTTTAGCGAAAAATATGTCCCATATCTCGACTGGGGGTGGAGCTAGTCTTGAACTTTTGGAAGGGAAAGTTCTTCCTGGGGTTTTTGCACTAGATGATGTTTAATACTTTATATCTATTTTTCTGATTGTTAAAAGTAGGTTTTTATAAACCTACTTTTATTTTTTTTGTAATTAAATAAATCCCTTCTGGATGAGTAATGATTGCTGAAATAGTTTGAGAACCTGGTTTTAAAGGCGCCTGAATATATTTAAATAAACCACCTGATTGATTTGGCTTAATCCCAAAAAAATCATTCGATATCTTCATATTATCTTCGTTTTTAAGTACAATCATACCACTAGCAGTTAATGAATTATCTAGGGGGTTTTCAATAATTAAATTGATTTCATATTTCTCACCTGTAAGAACTTTGTCTGGAGACATAATTTTTATATTTAGAGGTGATTTTTGGCTTTTTAGAATTGATTCTTCATCAATAACTTTGTATTCTTTGATTTTATTTTTGTAAGTCTCTATTTTGACAGTTTGTTTTGTATTTAGATTATAAATTTGATTATTAATTTCTCTTTTAGATATAATTTTTATATCTAGTAATGTTTTGTTTTGTTCACTTCTTCCTGGTTGAATTGACCATTTTGCATCTTTATATTTTTCTCTAAAAATTTTATGGTTTTTGTTAAATTGATTGAATGATTTTTGTAGGAATAGCTCTTTCAGTAAATCATCCCTCCTCAGGTTGAGAATTTCCTCCAATTTATTGCTTAATAATTTTTCATCTACATTTTGACTTAAAGTAGAATTGATCATTAGGGGATTTAGCAATAAAAAAATTATTGATTTCGCTATCAGTGAATGTCTCACGTCTACCTTTTTCCCTCAATATAACTTAGCCTCCATGGATAAGGTTATCTAATTTATGCCACGCCTTTTAATTGCTGCAAGCGGAACGGGTGGACATATTTATCCTGCATTGTCTTTTGCTGATTCACTTTCAGATTCTTGGGAAATTGAATGGCTAGGAGTGCCAAATAGGCTTGAAATTGAATTGGTTCCCAAAAAATACAATTTAATAAAGCTAAAAGTTGGAGGATTACAAGGAAATATTGTTAGAAAAATGTTTGATTTATCTAAATTGCTCTTTGCTTCTATTCAAGTTTCTATTTTATTACGTCAAAAAAAAATTAACGTTATTTTCACTACTGGTGGGTATATATCTGCTCCTTCTATTCTCGGTGCAAAAATGACAGGCATCCCTATTCTTTTGCATGAATCTAATGCTATTCCTGGAAAAGTAACTAGGGTCTTGGGTAGATTTTGTGATCATGTAGCGTTAGGAATCCCATCAGCAGCAAAGTATTTGCCTCGATGTAGAACAAGTTATACTGGAACACCTGTGAGGTCGGAATTTTTTTTAGATCAGTCTCTTCCTTCTTGGGCGCCGCAAGGAGAGGGTTTATTGATTGTGGTTATGGGAGGTAGTCAAGGAGCAATGAAAATGAATGAGATGGTGAGGAATATTTTGCCTTTGTTGCTTGAGAAGGGTTGTAGAGTTATTCATCTGACAGGTAAAAACGACTGTTTTTATAAAAAATTAGATAAGCTTAATACACACGATAATTTAGTTGTAAGACAATTCAGTGATGAAATACCGGCTTTGCTAAGAAATGCTGATCTAGCAATAAGTAGAGCAGGATCTGGTGCAATTTGTGAATTAATGGTAACTAAGACCCCTTCAATTTTAATACCTTTTCCAGCTTCTGCCGACCAACATCAAGAGCTAAATGCTGCTTGTATGGCTAGATATGGAGGGGCTGTAATAGTTAATCAACATGATCCAGAGAAAGATATTTTAAAAAACACCATATCTAATTTGATTGCCTCAAATGCGATTAGTGAAATGAAATCAAATATGAATAATTACGATTGCCTAAATTCTGAAAATAAGATCTTTGAGATTATAAATAAGATTAGTTAACGTATTCTTTTAATGTATTAATTATCCGAATATTTTGGTTTCTTTTTTGAAGACTTATTCTGACCCAATTTTCGCCTAGGTTTACAAATGATCTGCAATCTCTTAATAAAATTCCTCTTTTTTTTAAATTCTCAATTAGATTTAATATTGAACTATCACTTTTAATTAATTGAAAGTTAGTAGTTGAAGGTAGAGGCTTAATAGTAGAAAAATCTGACAAACTTTTATGTAACCAGTTCCCTTCTTCTTCTACCCATTTATGTATTTTATTTAATCTTTTTTTATGCATTTTATACTCTTGCATGATCAAATTAGTTGCATTTATGGCCAGGGTATTTACTGGCCATGGATCTCTGAGCTCTTCCCATGCTGATAATCTATCTGAGTTTGATACGGCGTAGCCAATCCTTAATCCAGCAACACCTAGAAACTTAGTTAGACTTCTTATAACTATAAGGTTTTTATGGTTTTTAGTTAAATCTATTATTGATTGATTTTCACCTCCGGGTGTGATAGAAATAAATGCTTCATCGCAAATTACTAGTTTATAATTGGCTAATAAACTTTGTATTGAAGAACGACTCCATAATTGTCCAGTTGGATTGTGGGGATTTGTAATCCATAAGACATTAGTTTTTGGTTCAATTGGAAATGGTTGAGGCTTTTTATTCGTCCAAGATAAGGGTAAAGGGCTATGAATATAATTTGCATTCCAGCATTTTAAAGCTCTTTGATAGTCTCCAAAGCCAGGAGCGGGCAAAGAGCTTATTCCATTCAAGCTTGCATCTCTTGCTGCCCAAGTAAATAATTCAGAGGCTCCATTGCCAGGTAAAATCATTGAAGGATCAATATT
>QCEW01000022.1 GCA_003280445.1 Prochlorococcus sp. AG-363-A03
TTTTCATAATGATATGGGGTCCAATCGACTTTTAGTCTCCCCCTTTAATAAAACGTCCTTGATTTTACGGTTAATTAGTCCTTTATGGAAACCCCCATATTTTTGGCTGTCCCCTCAATAACTTTCATCGCTGATTCGATGCTGGTGCAATTTAGATCTGGAAGTTTTGTTTTAGCAATTTCTTCAAGTTGACTTTTACTAATAGAACCAGCAGTTCCTTTCGCTGACTCGCCTGAGCCTTTCGCAATACCTGCTGCTTTAGTTATCAAAACGGAAGCAGGAGGAGTTTTTGTTATGAAAGTAAAACTTCTATCTTCGAAAACTGATATTTCTACAGGGATAACAAAGCCAGCTTTGTCTTGGGTGCGCGAATTGTATTCCTTACAAAACGCCATTATGTTTACCCCATGTTGACCAAGAGCAGGACCTACTGGAGGCGCTGGGTTGGCTTTACCAGCCTGTAAGGCCAACTTGATCAGGGCTACTACTTTCTTTGCCATCGGCTAAAAATTGAACTAATGCGGAAAATCTGAAACTAATCAGATAAATTATCTAATAAACTTAACTCCTAGACTGACCAGACAGCAAAAGGAAATTAAAAAATCAATTTTGTTTGGTTATTTGAGAAAATTCAAGTTCAACAGGAGTTTCTCTTCCGAAAATTGATAAAAGGGCTTTGAGTTTGTTTCTTTCTCCTGAAACTTCAATTACTTCTCCTTGGAAATCTTTAAAAGGACCTGAAGTTACAACTATCTGATCACCTTCTTCTACATCTAACTTGACCACGGTTTTCTTCTCGGCTGCTCGTTTGAAAATTCTATTAACCTCTTGCCTGCTAAGAGGTCTAGGTTTTATATGACCCCTTGCTTTACCAGTAGCTCTTCGGTCCTCTGCACCAACAAAATTAATCACATTTGGAGTACTTCTTACAGCCATCATTGTATCTTCATCTAACACCATACGAACAAGCACGTACCCAGGGAATACCTTCTCTTCTGTGGTCTGCCTACTACCATCTTTTTTTAGTTTAACTGCAGGTGTTTGAGGGATTTCTATCTCGATGATTCTGTCACTAACGCCAAGAGTTATAGCTCTTTGCTCAAGTGTCGCTTTTACCTTCTTTTCGCAACTAGAGGCAACTTGAATGGCGTACCAACGTGCAATGTTTGTTTTTATTGTTTGGTTAGCAAAATGCGATTGATCATCCTCAATAGTCTCTGATCTATCAATTATTTTTGAATCGTTAGTAGAACTGGTTTCAATATCTGACACTGGAAAAAATTGTGAGAGGTTTAAAAATTTAGATAAGTAAACTCAGCGGAAAATCTGAGTAGAGGCCCATCCATAAAAACGGCTTACAGCAGCAATTGATACTGCTGATAATGTGACCATTAGGATCACTGCAACAGATTCGCTGAAAAGTTGTTGGCGTGAAGGCCATACAACAAGTTTCATTTCATCAATTGTAGAGGATAAAAAACTTTTTTTTAAGGCAGTTTTTTCCTGTTTTGTAGGAATTACCTTTTCTTGATCCTCTTTAGAGGTTGGACTTGTCACTTTTGAGAAGATTAAAAGGGAAGGTGCTTTGTAAAAGAATGACTATAAACCTAGATTAACTTATGTTTGATAGATTAGTTATCTATTAAAAAAAGAAGTTTCTTAGAATCATCATCTTTAGTCTCAACCCTTATTGACCTGGCATCTTCAAAAGCTTCTTCTAAAATTTGTGTTGCGAGTGGGTTTTCTAATCTTCTTCTAATCACTCTTCTTAGCGGCCTTGCCCCATATTCAGGTTCATAGCCTTCATCAGCCAGAGTTTTAATGGTGTTTTCGTCCACATAAAGATCTAAACCTTGGTGCTTGAGAAGGTTCTTTAGTTCTTCAAGTTGAAGTCTAACGATTTGTTCTAAACTTTCAGGCTTTAGTGGACTAAATCTTATTACCTCATCAATACGATTCAAAAATTCTGGTCGAAAATGTTTTGCTAAAGCTTCATTGATTTTTAAATCTAATTCTTGTGCAAGAATATTTTTATTTGAATTTTCGCTTTGAGCTTGAAGTGAATTATTTAATATTGCTTTGCTAGCAAGATTGCTAGTCATAACAATAACTGTATTTCTAAAATCTACTGTTCGCCCTTGAGAATCAGTGAGTCTTCCATCATCTAACACCTGTAAAAGGATGTTGAAAACTTCTGGATGAGCTTTTTCTATCTCATCTAGGAGTAAAACCGCATAAGGTCTTTTTCTAACTGCCTCCGTTAATTGTCCACCCTCTTCGTAACCAACGTATCCAGGCGGTGCCCCTAAGAGTCTTGAAACAGCATTTCTCTCCATATACTCACTCATGTCAAGTCTCAACAAAGCGTCCTCTTCATCAAACAGAGAACTTGCTAATGATTTTGCAAGTTCGGTTTTTCCAACACCTGTAGGGCCAAGGAAAAGAAAGGATCCTATTGGTCTTCTTATATCCTGCATCCCAGCTCTTGCTCTACGAATTGCTGCAGAAACTGCTTGAACAGCATTTAATTGACCAATAACTTTTTTTTCTAAGTCTTGTTCTAAATTTAAAAGCTTTTGTCTTTCACCTGATAAAACTTTGCTAACAGGAATTCCTGTCCATCTAGAGACAACATCAGCTATGTCTTCTGGATTAACTTGGTCTGTTATCAAGGAATTGCCATATTCATTATCTTCTTGAATGGCAGATTCTATTTCTTTTATTCTTTCTTTGATTTGAAAAAGTTGTTCATATTTAATTCTTTCTGCTTCTTCAACATCACCAGAGATTTCAGCTTCTCTTATTGAATTTTTTAATTCTTTAGCTTCTATTTTTAGTTCTTGTAATTCAGCTGATGTTTCAATTTGGTCATGCCATTTTTGTTTAATCTGAGCTAGCTCGTGGAGTACTAATTCTCTCTGTTCTTCAAGATTATTTATAGTCTCTAATGTTTTCTCTTTATTTGCATTTTGGATTGAAGACTCTAAATGATTAACTTGAGATTCTTTCTCTTCTATGATTTTTGGTTTTGATGCAGATTCGATTTTTACTTGAGCTGAAGCCTCATCAATTAAGTCAATAGCTTTATCAGGGAGGCATCTATCACTTATGTATCTATGAGATAAGCGATTTGCTGTAATTAGTGCTTGATCAGTAATAGTCACTCCATGATGAAACTCATAATTTTCTTTTAGTCCTTTTAGGATTTCCAAGCTTAAATCTAAACTAGGCTCTTTGATTGCTACTTGCTGAAATCGTCTATCAAGTGCTAGATCTTTTTCAATAGTACGTCTATAATTGTCCGGAGTAGTTGCACCAATACAACGCAAATCTCCACTAGCTAATAATGGTTTTAATAGACTACCAGCATCAGTATTTGACCTGTCTTTGCTTACAATTGAGTGTAGTTCGTCTATAAATAGAATTACTCCTTTTTCACTATTGCTGATTTCACTTAACAATGATCTAAATCGTTCTTCAAATTGCCCTCGGAATTTAGCTCCAGCTATTAATGCACCGATATCAAGTGAAATTAGTCTTAGACCTTGAAGAGAATCAGGAAGATCATTGGCTATTATTTTTTGCGCTAATAATTCTGCCACTGCTGTTTTCCCCACACCTGGAGCACCGATTAGTACTGGATTATTTTTGCCTCTTCGAGATAAAACTTTTGTAATTGCTTTGATTTCCGACTCTCTGCCGATCACAGGGTCTAATTTCCCATTCTCAGCTTCGGCCGTAAGGTCTTTACAGTATAAATCTAATGCACTTGGCGTTTCATTAAGTTTTAAAGACTCTTGTTTTGATGAGATCCCTTCCTGTGTGATTGGAATAAGTGGCTCGGGGTCAGAATTTTTTGAAGTGTTTTTGGTAGATGGAGTAGACCTTGAATTGTTTTGTGGCCTATCTTCTTTTTGTTGAGTTGTAATTCTTTTTGATTGTCTGAATGATTTAGGTGCTGGTAGTCGTCTCAATTCCGCTTCAAGAATTTCACTAGGAAGACCTGCTTGATAAAAAAGATCTTCGCCTAATCGATTGTCTCTACCAATTGCGATAAGGATATGAGATATCTCTATTTGATTGGATCCCCATCGAGATCGAAAATCGTCAGCTGTTTCAAGAAGAATTTCTAAATCTTCTCCAATAAATAGGTCTGATTGATTGTTTATTGGAAGTTCAGCGATAAAGTTTTCTAAAATTTCATTTATTTCTTCATGGTTTATGGGTAGGGAATTTGTATATTTCTTAAATTTTTTATTTCTAAAAAGAACTTGAACAAGATGTTCAACATCTAAATTCTGATGTCGCCACCTTCTGGCTGATTCTTCAGCTATTAGTAAAAGACTCCAAGCTTCATCGCTAAAAGAATCTGGTTCTGTAGTTAGACTTCCATTCATTTTCGATCAATTTTGATTCAAAGTGGTCATTTGCCTTCTGAATTTTGATTGAGACCTTTTATCGATATGTGTATTTATTGTTAAGACAAATTTGATTGATTAGGTCTTGGAAAGCAAGCTAGATTAGCAATTCAGGAACATATAGGAATAATGTAGTTCATAAGATCTAAAAATCATCTTAAATTCGTGGCTGACTCTCTAGAACTAGTAATTGATACCATTATGGCCCGAGAAGTTTTGGATTCTCGCGGCAATCCAACGGTAGAGGCTGAAGTGCTTTTAGAAGGAGGAGCTATTGGACGTTCGATTGTTCCAAGTGGTGCAAGCACTGGAGCCCATGAGGCTCATGAATTAAGAGATGGTGGAAAACGTTATCTGGGCAAAGGAGTCATCAAAGCAGTTGGTCATATAGAAGAAACGATTGCTCCAGCTCTATGTGGTCTTTCTGCTTTAGATCAAGCCACAGTTGATTCGGTAATGAAACAACTAGACGATACAGACAATAAATCAAATCTTGGTGCAAATTCAATTCTTGCTGTCAGCATGGCCACAGCAAGAGCAGCAGCTAATGGATTGGACTTGCCTTTGTACAGGTATTTAGGTGGGCCAATGTCATCTCTATTGCCAGTGCCATTGATGAACGTCATTAATGGAGGAGAACATGCTGCAAATAATTTAGATTTTCAGGAATTTATGTTGGTTCCGCATGGTGCTGAAACCTTCAGAGAAGCATTAAGAATGGGAGCTGAGGTTTTTCATACGCTTAAAGATTTGTTGAGCAGTCAAGGTTTATCAACTGCTGTTGGTGATGAGGGAGGATTTGCTCCAAATCTTGAAAGTAATAAAGCAGCTGGCGATCTTTTAATGCAAGCAATTGAGCAGGCTGGATTTAGACCAGGTGAGCAAATCTCTTTAGCGTTGGATGTTGCAAGTACAGAGTTCTATAAGGATGGACAATATTTTTATGGTGGGAATTCCTATTCCAGCGAGCAAATGGTTGCGGAATTGGCTGGGTTAGTTAATTCATTTCCAATCATTTCTATTGAAGATGGATTAGCTGAAGATGATTGGGATGGTTGGAGTTTGCTTACGAAAAAACTTGGTAAGAATGTGCAATTGGTTGGAGACGACTTGTTTGTCACCAACACACTTCGTTTACAAAAGGGCATTGATGAGAATATTGCAAATTCAATATTAATTAAGGTTAATCAAATAGGTACTCTGACTGAAACATTGGAAGCGATAGAGCTTGCATCAAGATCAAGTTATACAACTGTCATAAGTCATAGAAGCGGAGAAACTGAGGATACAACTATTGCTGATTTGTCAGTAGCAACTAAATCTGGTCAAATTAAAACAGGCTCATTGAGTAGGAGTGAACGAGTAGCGAAATATAATCAACTACTTCGTATTGAGGATGAGTTAGGTAGTCAAGCTACATATGCTGGACTTGTCGGATTAGGACCAAGAGGAATCTCTTAGACATCATTGGACATTATTTAAAGTTTTTTCTTCCTTGAAAATTATCTAAACGACTTTCGCTCCTCATCTTAAATTTTAATTTAATCCAGCTTAGAGCTATTGGAAATCCAATAGTTAAAGGTATGAGAAATAAAAAAGGTCTATCAGTTGAAGCTAGTAAAGCAGATGATATTGCAAGTGAGCCTAGAAGAACAGAATTACCTAATGATTGCTGAGCATTAATCATTCTTCTAAGTTGTCTGTCTGATTCACCCATTCGTACTTGAAGTTGCAAGTCGCCTTGTTCTAGTTTTTCTAGATTTTCATCCAAGCGTTTTGGCAACCCAACAGCTTTACTGCCTAATTCGGTAACTTGTCTTCCTAATTCATTGAATAAGTCGTTAGTCTCTGGATTTTTTGAAGTCATTAGAGGGAGAAGGAAAGGTTTTGCTATCGCTATTAAGTTAAATTCTGGGTCTAAATATCTTCCCACTCCTTCAAAAGTTGATAACGCTCTGAAAACAAAAATCAACTCAATTGGAATTCTAAAGGGTTTCCCGTAAGCCAGTTCAGATATATCCCCAGATAGTTTTTCTATGATTTGAGAATCAAATGGAGGAGTGAGAGCTTCATTTAACATTATTCTTATTAACCTTCTAACCGGGCCTATTTCAACATCTTTTTCTATTAACCCAGCGGTTTGAAGTTCTTTTACTAGTCCGCTAACATCTCTTAGCGCTGCAGCTTTGATCATTGAATTGAGCCTGCCTCTAATACGCTCAGAGACAAAGCCCATCATCCCAAAATCATAATATATAAGAGAGCCACTCTTTGAAACAGCTAGATTGCCGGGATGAGGATCAGCATGGAAAAAACCGTAATTAACCAATTGTTTTAAATAACTTGTGGCTCCAATCTTTGCGATTAAAGAAGTATCAATATCATTACTTTTTAGAGATTTAATATCATTTATTTTGATACCTGGTAAATACTCTAAACATAAAACTTTACTCGTACTTAAATCCCAAAATACACTTGGAATTAGAATATTTGAGTCGTCTATAAATTGTTGTTTGAATCTTGCAGCATATTGAGCTTCAATTCGGAAATCCAGTTCTCTGAGTAATACTCTTTTAGACTCCTTTGCAATACCTATCCAGTCATTACCTCGGCTTAGGGACTTTATTCTTTGCACTACTTTTGCGACTTGATTCATCACATCTAAGTCAAGCCTGAAAAACTTTTCTATGTCAGGTCTTTGGACTTTGAAGATAACATTTTTTTCATCAATTAATCTAGCCTTATGTACTTGCGCAAGTGACGCTGAGCCAATGGGAATTTGATCAATACTTATAATTTTTTCATATGAATTTCCAAGTTGCTTTATTAATATCTCGTCAACTTTTTTAAATGCAAAAGGAGGGACTCTATCTTGCAGAGAGGTAAGCTCATTTACCCAAGTCGATGGAATAACATCAGCTCTTGCAGATAAAAGTTGGCCTAATTTTATAAATGCTGATCCTAAATTAACTAATTCTTTTGTAAGCCACTTTGCTCTTATAGCATTTCTCTTTTCTCTTCTTTTATCGCTATATCCCTTTAAATAAGTCCATTTTTTAGAATCAAACCACAGATAGAAAAGTAAGCCTAATAATATTATCCAAATCTTAACGGCTCTACCAAATCTTTGAAATTGACTAGCTAGAAATATCAATTTTTTCCCTCAATATCTTTATTGATATCGATAACCTTTGATCTTAGGTTATCGATTTGAATTTGAATTAAATCTTCTTTGCTTAATTGTTCCTTAGAACTTCTTTCTTTTGATGCATTAGTCTTTTTTTCTATACGTTTAGATTCTTCAATAACCTCTTTTTTAAAGCTTGACCATTCATTTTGGAGCTTTTGAGGTAATTCTTCTGCATTTTCAGTGAATTCTTGGGCAGAATTGATCACCTTCTCTGTTATCCGAGCAGCAATTCGGTTAATCGCTGCTTTTAGCAGTATTTCTGATTCGCTCAATGATCTAATTAATCAGCTCTCACTTTAGAAGATCTAGGGTTTTTTGTGTCTTCAGATTGAAATTGGATATGTGCAGATTTGCTCTTAATCAAGTAAATCTATTTAGAAGATTGCTTGTTATCGCTCAATCTAGAATATTTTCATTAGAGTTAAAAAATACAAGCATTTGATTTGCTTGGGGGTAAAAGTCTAATCTATTACTCCAAGTGATCTCAAAACATCCTTTTCTCTTCTTGAAAGAGAGCAAAACCTACTAAGAGAATTCTCCATTGGAAACCATTGAAACTGATGTTGTCATAGTTGGAGGTGGGCCTGCTGGTTGCAGTTGTGCTCTTTACACTTCCAGAGCAGATTTAAGAACAGTAATTCTCGATAAGAATCCTGATGTAGGTGCTCTAGCAATCACACATCAAATTGCTAATTATCCAGGTGTTTCTAGTGAAATGAGTGGTGAGGCCCTGTTGAAATTAATGAGAGATCAAGCTACTCAGTATGGGGCTGATTATCGTAGAGCTCAAGTTTTTGGAATTGATGCTAGTGGTGACTGGAAAACTATTTATACCCCAGAAGGAAGTTTTAAAGCAAAAGCACTTGTTGTCGCAAGTGGTGCAATGGGAAGGCCAGCGTCGTTTAAAGGCGAGGCTGAATTCCTGGGTAGAGGAGTAAGTTATTGCGCTACTTGTGATGGAGCTTTTTATAGAGATCGAGAAGTCGCAGTTGTTGGCATTAATAAAGAGGCAATTGAAGAAGCAAATGTTCTTACAAAATTTGCTTCCAAAGTTCATTGGATAACATCCAATGATCCGAAATCAGATGATCATCATGCGCAAGACCTCTTGTCAAAAACAAATGTGAATCATTGGAGTAAGACGAGGTTGATGCAGATTGAAGGTAATGATTCTGGTGTGACAGGTATAAAAGTTAAGAATCGCTCAATTGATACTCATCAAGATATAGCGCTTGAAGGTGTTTTTGTTTATATGAGCGGCTCAAAGCCTATTACGGACTTTCTTGGTGATCAGGTTGCTTTTAAGGAGGATGGTGGAGTTTTGGTGGATGACTTTATGTCTACAACAGTCGAAGGGGTTTGGGCTATTGGCGACATCAGAAATACTCCATTTAAACAAGCTGTTGTTGCAGCTTCGGATGGATGTATCGCTGCTATGGCAATAGATAGATATTTAAATAGTCGGAAATCAATTCGTGTGGATTGGGTGCATGCTTAATCAGTGAGATTGATCATTATTTTTAAAGAGGAGTCGCTTCAGAAACATATGCCACACCACCGTAGTAACTAAGAACAGTTTTTATATTTTCTCTTATTTTATCGATTATCTCCTGCTCACAAAAAATAATTACGTGTGCATTTGATCCAAATCCAGTGAATTCCATATCTTCTGTGACAATTCTTTCTGGACCTCTTCCCGTGGCATGTTTCATAACCGTATAGCCAGGAACTTCAGCTTTTTCTAATGCTGAAAGAACATCATCTAGTTCTCTTTCACTGAAAATCAAGTCAAGTCTTTTCATGAAATGCAGTTACCCAATTGATGGAATCATTGTGTTTACTAAGCCCATATATACTGGTATTCCTATGATGATGTTAAATGGGAAGGTTAATCCAAGAGTGGTAGAAATATAATAACTTGGTCGCGCTTCAGGAACAGTCATTCTCATTGCGGTTGGTACGGCTAAATATGAAGCACTAGCGCATAGAACTACAAATAAAAGAGCATTACCTGGATCTAAATTTAGAAATCTAGCCACTAGTGATCCTAGTACTGCATTTACTATTGGCATGAATATTGAAAACATGATGAGAAAGGCACCAGTCTTATTTAATCGAGCTAGGCGTTGAGCAGCCACAATTCCCATGTCAAGAAGGAAAAAACATTCTGCTCCATAGAACAATTCAGCTGTGAATGGTTCCATTTTTTTTATGTCAGATGGATCAATCGCAGATGTTAAAAAACCTATGAGAAGGCTTCCTAGCAATAAATAGACAGAACCATTTAACATCGACTCATGAAGAATTGATCCCCATTTCATTTTTCTTTTGATGGGCCTATCTTTGGGCGCTCCAAATTTTACTAATAGAAGACCAATTATTATTGCTGGAGATTCCATCAATGCTAAAGCTGCAACCATAAAACCATCAAAGGGTATATTTTGACTTTCGAGAAAGCTTTCAGCAGTTATGAATGTAACTGCACTTATTGATCCATATGCTGCTGATATTGCTGCTGCATTAAAAACATCAAATTTAAATCTCAGTAAAAAAAAGCAAATAAGAGGGATTAATAGCGACATCAATATTGCTGCTATCACAGTTGGAAGAACTGGATAACCAAAGCCACTTTTTTGAAGCTCAATCCCCCCTCTGAAGCCTATTGCAAGTAAAAGGTATAAAGAAAATAATTTTGGCAGCGGAGCTGGTATCTCAAAATCAGATCTTAATGCATATGCAATTGCACCCAAAAAGAAAAAAAGTATTGGCGGACTTAATGCATTTTGGATGAAAAGGTTTTGGCCCATTTCTTGTTAGTTCTTAAAGCAAGCAATTAGATGAAACTATTCATTATCAAGTATTGAGACTGTCAATTGCAGCTGTGAGTGCTTCTTTTCGTGAACCAATTACATCAACTCCAAATTTAGCAAGTCTGTCTTTTACTCTTCCTGTCGCACCAGCAACATATGCTTTCCTTGAGTTATTTATTGCTTCTTGAACCATATCTTCTATTGCGAGAGTTGCAGTAACTCCAAGCCTGGGAACATCAGTGATATCAAGAATTAGAACTTTATAGTTTCTGACAAGCATCATTCTTTCAGTAATTCCTTTTGCTGCTCCAAAACTAAGTGGCCCTTTTAATCTGAATAGCATTACTTCTCCTGCACAACGATCTAAAAGTGCTTTTTCATCTGAGGGGAGTTGTGCATTTGCTGCATTGTTATTAGATTCTGAATTAAATGGGTTGTCTGCTTCCATTCCCTCCAATTGAGTCTCTGTAATTGAATCGATAGTGAGCATATTTGCTATGAATACACCAACTAATACAGCCCATATCAAGTCCCAGAAAACTGTCATCAAGAGGACTCCATACATCACACTTGCGGTTTTCAGTGAAAGTCTATGAGCTCTTAATAAAAATCCCCAATCGATAATGTCTAAGCCAACTTTTATTAAAATTCCTGCAAGAAGAGCTGTAGGAATCTGAGCGGCTAAAGGACCAGCACCAACTAGAACAAATAGCAATACAACTGAATGAACCATCCCTGAGATTGGGGTGGAACCTCCAGATTTGACATTTATTACTGTTCTCATTGTTGCCCCAGCTCCAGGCAACCCTGTGAAAATCCCAGCTACTGCATTTCCAATACCTTGTCCAATTAGTTCTCTATCAGAATTGTGTCTAGTTTGAGAAATATTATCTGCAACAAGAGATGTAAGAAGGGAGTCAATAGCCCCAAGAACAGCAAGGACTAGTCCAGCTTTAAGAATTATTGGGAAGAAATTGTCAAAGCTTGGATCTGGGAGACTTAAAGAAAGGCCACCCTCTGGTATTGCACCTATTCGGTCTATGGAACTATCGCTAAAAAGAAGTATTGATAAAGGAGTAACTATTAATAAAGCTAAAAGAGGAGAAGGGACCCATTGACTTATTTTGCGCGGGGTCAGAAACACTATCGCAAGTGTCATTACTGCAACAGCTATTGCAGCCCCATTTGGTTCGAAATTGTTAACTAAAGTTGAGAGAGATTCTAATACTCCACCTCTAGTTGATATCCCAAGTAAAGGTCCAATTTGAAGAGTAATTATGATTACTCCAATTCCAGACATAAAGCCTGAAACGACGGAGTATGGAACAAGTGTGATGTATTTACCAAGTCTTAGTAGGCCAAATAAAATCTGAAATAATCCTCCAATAACCACCGCAGCCATTACCAAAGGAAGAATTTCGCCAGCAGATAAATCTCTAGGTACTCCTACAGCCGCCAAGCTCGCAACTACTCCAGCAACTGTTACGCTCATTGGCCCAGTCGGACCACTTACTTGAGCAGGAGTTCCTCCAAACAATGCGGCGAGAAACCCAACTACAACTGCTCCGTAAAGGCCGTAAATAGCGCCTCCAGGGCCTAGTGCCGCATTACCAAACGCTAAAGCTAGTGGTAGGGCTACAACTGCAGCAGTCAAGCCGCCTAATACATCACCTCTAATATTTTTTAGGTGAAAGCCATTAATTAACGCCAATCGACTCTCCTTACTTGAATTAACTTGAATAAGCCTATCTCTTCAAGGTTACATTAAGTTCTGGGATCTCTACTTTTAAATACTTATATTGAATAAAAATCATTGAAAAGATTGATTTTTACTAAGAAGGCAGCCTAATTTCGATGGCATTAGATGGTTTTAAGGATTATTTCAAAATCCTTGGCGTTAGTAGAAATGCTACCGATAAAGAAATTAAAAGTGCCTTCAGGAAACTTGCTAGAAAATTTCATCCTGATTTACATCCACATGATGAGAGGGCGGAGTCCGAGTTCAAAGAAATAAATGAAGCTTATGAGATTCTTTCAGATGAGGATAGAAAAAAATCTTATGAACAATTTATAAATTATTGGTTCAAAAATAGAGATGGAAAGTCGAGAGATTTTTCTAGGGAAAATAATTACCAGCGCTTTGATGAATATCTAACCTTTGACGATTTTTTGAGTGATTTAATTGGAAGATTTAGTGAGGTTGGTAAAGAAATTTACTCAAATATATCTTCAGATAATAATGCTCAATCATTAAACCTTGATGCTGAATTTAATTTGCAGATTAGTTTTTTAGAGGCTTTGAATGGAACAAAAAAGAATCTTTTAGTTAATGATGAACGCATCGAGGTGACAATTCCAAAAGGAATTGAAACAGGATCAAAAATACGTATTAAAAATAAGGGCAATATTCAGTCTGGGAAAGGGAAAAGAGGAGATTTATTGATTGAAGTTAGTATTAAGTCTCATCCGATTTGGAAAGTGAAAGGTTTAGATGTGTATGCAGATTTACCTATTTCTTTAGATGAATTAGCTTTGGGAGCAAATATTTCGGTTCCATCCCCCCAAGGAGTCACATATTTATCAATACCTTCTGGAACTTTACCTGAGCAAAAATTGAAATTAAAAGGTAAAGGATTACACAACTTAGATACCCAAGGAGATTTGTTTTTTACTTTAAAATTAAAGTTCCCTGAAAATTGGTCAGATGAGGAGTTGAGACTTCTTGAAAAGCTGAGATCTGTTCGAATAGATGAACCTCGTTCAAGTTGGTTCGATCAGGCTAGGACTTAAAGGAAGTAAAATGTAGTTATCTCTAATGTAGTTAACTCTATCGGTCAATATGGATCTTACTTATCGGCCCCGTCGTCTTCGTAGAACAAACTCTTTAAGAGATATGGTTAGAGAGCATAGTGTCTCTGCATCTGACTTTATTTATCCTCTTTTTGTTCATGAAGGTTCAGATATTCAAGAAATACCAGCGATGCCAGGTGCATTTCGCTGGCCAATGGATGGCTTGGTTGATGAAGTTAAACGAGCTTGGAATCTAGGTATTAAATGTGTCGTTCTATTCCCAAAAGTTCCAGACAAGCTGAAAACAGAAGATGGAGCTGAATGTTTTAATGAAAAAGGTTTAATACCAAGGGCTATTGAAAGATTGAAAATAGAGATACCTGAAATGTGTGTCATGACTGATGTCGCTTTAGATCCTTATTCTTGTGATGGTCATGATGGAATAGTTAGTAATCAAGGAATAATTTTGAATGATGAAACCGTTGATTATTTATGTAAACAAGCAGTGGTCCAAGCACAATCTGGAGCAGATTTAATTGGACCTAGTGACATGATGGATGGAAGAGTAGGAGCTATAAGAGAAGCATTAGATGATGAAGGTTTTGAACATGTAGGAATAATTAGTTACACCGCAAAATATTCATCTGCCTATTACGGGCCTTTTAGAGAAGCTTTAGATTCTGCTCCTAGATCATTATCAAATAAGCCTATCCCAAAAAATAAAAATACCTATCAGATGGATCCAGCGAATGCTAGAGAAGCCATAACAGAAGCTCAACTTGACGAGCAAGAGGGATCGGACATCTTAATGGTTAAACCTGGTTTGGCTTACTTAGATATTATTTATCGTTTAAGGGAAGAATCTGAATTGCCAATCGCTGCATATAACGTTAGTGGAGAGTATTCAATGGTCAAAGCTGCTGCTCAAAGAGGTTGGATTAATGAAAAGGCAATCGTTCTAGAAACTTTATTGAGTTTTAAAAGAGCTGGAGCAAATCTGATCCTTACATATCATGCGTGTGATGCCGCAGGATGGTTAAAAGAACAATAGAGTTAACTAAGAAAATTATTAAAAATTTCAATTTTCAATCAAAAGTAATGCTAGAAAAACAGTCTCACTTAAACATTGAAAGAGTTCATCGGCTCGGCCATGTAGCCATAAGAGTAGATGATGTTGATAGGGCTAAGAGTTTTTATTTGAGCTTGGGAATGAAGCTTGTTTGGGATGATCCTGATTGGTGTTACTTAGAGACAGAAGAGAATAAAGATGGCCTTGCTTTGCTCGGTCCGAGCTATAAAGCGGCTGGTCCACATTTTGCATTCCATTTCACTAATAAGGATGAAATTGAGAGAATTCATTCTTCTCTAAAAAATCAAGGTGTACCGGTTGGCGCTTTGCATGATCATCGAGATGGAACTTCTTCTTTTTACTTGAAAGATACAGAAGGTAATTGGTTGGAAATGCTTTATCACCCATCAACAGGAATTCCAACAAATCAATAGAAATTAGGTAGACGAATGGGATTCAAAATAAATCATAATGATTCGGAAAAAAACCAAATAATTCTAGAGTCTTTGGAGTTACTTGAGTGGCCAACTGTATGTAGCCATTTGTCTACATTTGCAGTTACTCAACAAGGTCGTCAAAAATGTATAAGCTTTGATTTGCCATTAGATATATCCTTAAGCCAGAAGCTCTTAAGCCTAACATTAGAAATTGGATCCTTAGATACTTCTCTTGATGGAGGAATATCTTTTGAAGGTGTAAATGATTTGGAAAATATTCTTTTGATATGTTCCAAAGGTGGTGTTGTTATGGGTGAGGATTTATTAAAAGTAGCTGATACGTTAAGAGCTGCTAGAAAATTACGAAGACTAATATTTGATCAATTGTTACGTCCACGACTGTCTGAATTACTCAAAGATATTGCAACTTTGCCAGACCTTCAAAAACTCCTCGAATTTGGACTTGATGAAGGCGGGCGAATTGCAGATCGTGCTAGTCTAAAGCTTTCTGAATTACGACTCCATAGGAATTCGGTACGTCTTCAGAGAAAAGATATTCTTCAAGATATTATTCGGAGATATGCTGGCTTACTGCAAGATAGTATTATCTCAGAGAGGTATGGAAGACCTGTTTTAGCATTTAAGGCTGGAACTTCTGATCAGATCAAAGGAATGGTTCATGATAGTTCAGCTTCTGGGAATACGGTCTATGTCGAGCCGCAAGTTGTTATATCAATAGGAAATCGTTTAGCGAAGATAGATTCTGAAATATTAGATGAAGAGAGGAGACTTCTGGCTAATTGGAGTAAAGAGGTTGGTCTTAATGCAAATGCAATAAGTCATCTAGGAAATATACTTTTGCAGATTGAGTTTTCGTTAGCAAGAGCCCGTTATTCTAAATGGCTTAACGGGGTACCAGCAATTCTTGATGAAGAGGAAAATACACTATTTGAGATTAAAGATTTTCGTCACCCTTTATTAGTATGGAATGACTTCCATGAGAAAAAGAATAGAGTTGTACCAACTAGTTTTGATGTCGCCCCTGATTTAAAAGTAGTAGCGATTACAGGACCTAATACTGGAGGTAAAACTGTAGCTTTAAAAAGTATTGGTTTAGCAGCTTTAATGGCAAAGGCCGGTTTACTTTTGCCATGCACAGGATCACCAAGATTGCCTTGGTGTGAAAACATTTTAGCTGATATTGGAGATGAGCAATCTTTACAGCAAAATTTATCTACATTTAGTGGACATATTCTTCGTATAAGTCGAATACTTGACGCTATAGATGAATTCCCTGGGACAACCCTTGTACTTTTAGACGAAGTTGGAGCAGGAACTGATCCAACTGAAGGGACAGCATTGGCAATGGCGCTCTTAAAGGTAATGGCCGATAGAGCAAGATTAACTCTTGCAACTACTCATTTTGGACAATTAAAAGCATTAAAATATAGCGATCCAAGATTTGAAAATGCTTCAGTTTCATTTGATAGCGAAACAATAAAACCAACTTTTCATTTGCAATGGGGAATCCCTGGTAGAAGTAATGCAATTGAAATTTCGAAAAGACTGGGTCTCGATGAGCAAGTAATTAAAAGTGCTCAAGAATTTATCAATCCAGAGAGCGTTGATAATGTTAATCAAGTTATTCAAGGTTTAGAAAAACAACGAGAGCGACAACAAGCAGCAGCTGAAGATGCTGCCGCTTTATTGGCTAAAACTGAATTATTACATGAAGAATTACTTAATCGATGGCAGAAACAACGTCAACGATCCGAAGAATTTAATGAACAAGGCAGGTTCGAATTGGAGTCATCAATTCGTGAAGGTCAAAAAGAAGTTAGACATTTAATTAAACGCTTGCGAGATCAAAATGCTAGTGGTGAGACAGCAAGAATTGCTGGTCAACGATTACGACAAATGGAACAAGGATATCGAAGGGATAAGCGAATTCAGCAGAGACAGACTTGGACCCCAGAGATTGGGGACAAAGTTCGATTGTCTTCTATAGGTAAAGCAGGTGAAATAATTTCTTTTTCAGATGATGGAATGCAATTAACTGTGCTATGTGGTGTATTTCGAAGCAAAGTCAGCTTAGCTGAAGTAGAAAGTCTTGATGGTCAAAAGGCGGAAATAAGTCAAATTGTGCAAGTAAAAACTTCGCAAGTAAGAAAGAACTTATCCTTGGTGCGTACTAAAAAAAATACTTTAGATGTAAGAGGGTTACGCGTACATGAAGCCGAGGGGGTAATCGAAGAAAAATTAAGAAATTGTTCTGGGGCTTTATGGGTTATTCATGGAATTGGTTCTGGGAAATTGAAAAAAGGTTTAAGGAAATGGTTCGATTCGCTTTCATATATTGAAAAAGTAGATGATGCTGAGCCTCATGATGGCGGTCCTGGATGTAGTGTTGTATGGATTGTTGATTGAATTTGAGGTGAAAGTTATATACAGTTTTTTAAATTCTTCAATTTAGCAAGGATGAGTTCAAGAATTATTATTTAGTTTATTGATAATAGATATTTCTAAATGCAATTTATTGATCAGGCCATTATTGATGTCAAGGCAGGTTCAGGTGGTGATGGGATCTCTGCTTTTAGAAGAGAAAAGTACGTTCCAGCAGGTGGCCCTGCGGGGGGAGATGGAGGACAAGGAGGAAATGTCGTTTTAGAGGCTGATGATAACTTGCAAACTCTTTTGGATTTTAAATTTCAGAAATTAATTTCTGCTGAGAATGGACAAAGAGGTGGTCCCAATAAATGCACTGGAGCATCGGGAAAAGACACTGTACTTAAAGTTCCATGCGGAACAGAGATAAGACATCTCTCTACAAATATTATTTTTGGTGATTTAACTCATAAAGGCCAGCAACTTATTGTCGCTTTTGGAGGAAAAGGAGGTTTCGGTAACGCTCGCTATTTATCAAATAGCAACAGAGCTCCAGAAAAATTTACTGAAGGGAAAGAGGGGGAAGAATGGTCACTGCAATTGGAATTGAAACTTCTAGCAGAAGTCGGAATTATTGGTTTGCCAAATGCAGGCAAAAGTACCTTGATTTCTGTTCTTTCCTCTGCAAGGCCAAAAATCGCTGATTATCCATTTACAACTTTAATTCCCAATCTCGGAGTAGTAAGAAGACCATCAGGAGATGGAACAGTTTTTGCAGATATTCCTGGTTTAATTTCTGGAGCATCAAAAGGCATTGGCCTAGGGCATGATTTTCTCAGACATATTGAAAGAACAAAGGTTTTGCTTCATATAATTGATTCAGCATCAAACGATCCAATAAATGATTTCAAAACTATTAATGCGGAACTAACGTCTTATGGTCATGGTTTAATTTCAAAACCTAGAATTTTTGTTCTTAATAAAAAAGAACTATTAAATGAGACTGATATTAAAAAACTTCTAAATCAAATTGAGCAATTAACTGGAAAAAAGGTACATATAATCTCTGCAGTAACGCAATTTGGTCTGGATGATTTATTGGGGTCTATTTGGAACGAGCTTGGATATTAATTAATTGTTATGAGTGAATCATACCTACTTGTCTTTCAATTGATTCTTGGTCATAACTAAATAGAGTATTTAAAATTATGGATTTTTACAGTTGTTTCGATGGACAAGGAGAAATTATTGCTCGCTGCCAGACTGATCAAGATATTGATGTCTTGAGGAAAATGGGTAGACCAATAGCCGAAGTACGTGCAATGAAAAATGAGGAGGCAGTTGTATGTTCTTTAACTGGTAGTCCATCAGAATTCAATATGGATTATTAATTCTTTTGATAAAAAAGGGGCAAATGCCCCACTTTATTATCAATTTAATCGTCGTATACCAAGCACTCAGGCTCATCAGGGTTTGCGTCGCAGAAGAGTTCAAGCGCATTTGGATCATGCTTGTCTTCTGGATGATGCTCTTTATATTCTTCGAGAGAATGAAGCTCATCAGTTAAGTGCCTAACCTTAGGATCATTGCCTGAAGCTTTGGCTGTCTGGATCTCTGACTGATCCTTTTGTATATGCTCGTCGATTGATTTCATAGCGTCTTAAAGGAGCAAAATCTTTGTCTAATACAAGATAATTATGTCGGGGAAATATTGCACGTGCTTTGTAAATTTGGTTGGATTTCCTCACCATTTGCTGACATAGCAAAGCTTGTATTTTTCTTTGAAAAGTTGGCTTACTAGGTGAAATCCTATCTGGCTAACTTGTTTCAATATCTGGTTTATTAAGCTTTCTTTGACTCTCTAAAAAATCAAACACACTTTTATCTCCAATGTCAGCTTCTGCTGGCAGATTGAATTTTCTTAATCCCAATACCAATAAAAGGAAGGACGAAATGACTAAAAGAGCAAAGGTAAATCTTTCATGAATAAGACTAGTCAAATGTCCAATACAAGCTATTGGAATAAATATTGTTATACCTATTGCCTCTATTCTTCTAAAACAAAAAAACTCTTTAAAACCTACTCCTGTTAAGGATACAAAAAGTGGTCCAACAAGTAATAACCACTTTGGATTTTCTTTAAGGCCATAGATAATGTTTGTTAATCCAAAGTGATACGAAACAATTCCTAAACCAATTAAACCAATTATCCAAAAAAATATAAGTGCTTTATGTAAAGGTTTTAAATATATGTGTATCCACTTAAGACTTAAACCTAAACTGATTGCGAATCCAGAAAAATAAATCCAAACTTGACTGGATCCATTGGTGAACCATTGGGCTAGACCTAACGAAAAACACAACCCACAAGAAAGTATAGATAAACGATAGAAGAGGACTTCTTTTTTGTCTTGTGTATTCACTATGTAATCACCATAGATTCCTTTGATGGGATTAGAAGATTTAAAATAAGGATTATTTTCTTTCATAGTTGATAATTAATTGTTGATAATTTCTATTATGTTTTCACCTTTGGGAATAATACAACTTGGATTCAAAGGAAATAAAGCTCCAAAATAATCCTTTCTCCAAGTATCTACATCACACGTATTTTTAATATTGTACATTTTAAAAATTTTTTTCCTCCATTTGATTATATGAGGAAATGATGTAATTGGTTTTTTACTACATTTGAATAGCGGGTAATAAATTGCTTCCCATCTGATTAGAGTTGGGAATAGTCTTATGTCAGCAATTGAAAGACTTTTTCCACAGAGCCAAGGACCATTCGATTCAAGATTCTCTTCTATAATACTTAAAGCTGAGAACAAATCTTTCGAAGCTTTCTCATAAGCTTTTTGATTTCTAGCAAAGCCACATTTGTAAACTCCATTGTTAATATTTTCTTGAATTAGATCCTGCCATTTAACTATTTGTTTTTTATATTTGCTTGGGTTAAGATTTATTTCTTGATCATATATAGGCCAGTTATTTAGTATTTTGACAAGTTCAGAACTTTCATTATTGATGAGTCTTGATTTTGATTCGGGTTTATTACCTGGATCAAAAAGCATTGGTACGGTTGCTCTTCTTGATTGATGATTTCCGCATTTTCGATAAAGTTCTTGGAGGGTTTTACATCCTTTTATAGGAGGATTTAAAATCCATCTTCCTTCAGTGTTGTCTACTTGAGCTATGTGAAGATTGATTGATTTCTTTAATCCTTTAATTTCGTAAATCATCCATGCTCTGTGAGCCCAAGGACAACTTTTGCCAATAATTAAACCTGGCATTTGATTTGAAGATCTCTTTTTTAAATCTTCCTTAGTCGGGATTTGAATTTGTTTTTGAAGATTTAGTGGCCTCTTGTAATTTCCATTAGAATCTGATGGGGCAAGACCATTCATTAAGACTTGCCACTCATAATTCCAAATTTGTTTCGCAGTTTTTACGAATATTGGTGGTATGGCCATGAATTTCTTTTAAGATTATTTGTATCTATGGGTTATTGCTTGATGAAGCAGCTACAGGTACTTTTAGTGGCTGGTACGCATGGTAATGAAGTTAATAGTATTTGGCTTTTTGATGAATGGAATAAATCACCCTTTTTAATAAATACTCATGGGATTAAAACTTGCAAGGTAATTGGAAACCCTGAGGCAAGAAAGGCAGGGAAAAGATACATTTACCAAGACTTAAATCGGAGTTTCCAGAAAGAATCATTTTTGTCTTTGAGTCCTTCAAATTTTGAAAGTATTAGAGCAAATGAATTAGTCAATCTTTATGGAGCGGAAGGGAAAACCCCCTGTCAAATAGCATTAGATTTTCATACGACGACGGCGTCGATGGGGAGTTGCTTGGTTGTTTATGGCCGTAGGGATGCAGATCTAGCTTTGGCTTCTTTAATTCAAAATCAATTGGGTTTGCCAATTTATCTTCACGAATCTGATCAAAAGCAAACAGGGTTTTTAGTAGAAACTTGGCCTTGCGGACTTGTGGTAGAAATTGGACCCATAGGCCAGGGCCTTTTGAGTTCTAGGGTTATTTCAAAAACAAAATTGATTCTTGAGACTTTGATGCAGCAAATTCATCAAGTTAAGAAATTGAATTTCTTTTTTCCTGAAAAATTAATAATACATAGACATATAAAAAGTATAGATTTCCCCAGAGATGACAGAGGCAATATTGATGGACTTGTTCATTCTTTAAGGCAATCAAAAGATTGGCATGAATTAAAGAAGGACGATGAATTGTTTTCGAAGATGAATGGGGAAACAATAAGGTTTGAAGAAGATCAGTCCTATATACCTGTTTTCATAAATGAAGCATCGTATGCGGAAAAAAATATTGCTATGAGTTTAACTAAAAGAGAATTATGGGATTTTAAAAAAGAATGGAAAAAATCACTAATTGACCTAGTTCATCAGAAATAAGTTCTTTCGCTCCAATAAACAACTGCCCCTTGAGCCTCTAATTCATATTTTCTGTGACGCGCATCACTTAGAGGAACTCTTTCTTCAAGCCTATGGCCATTAATTAGCCACTTGATTAGAACCAATTTATGACCTCGAAGGCTAAATCTTAAAAGAATCTTAAGACCTCGTGAGTTCTCTTTGGGCGTTAATGCTGATTCTCTTCATAAATTGTCCTACACATTGGCCACGGAAGGGATCATTCTCCTTTATTATCACGTCTGGCAGTCTAATTA
>QCEW01000023.1 GCA_003280445.1 Prochlorococcus sp. AG-363-A03
AGAAGATAACATACAAATAAACTTCAAAAACTTCGCAAAATTTGAAGAAAAAAACAACACCTTAAAATTAATGCATCAATTCTGGGTATATAAAGGTGGATAAATAATTAGGCTAAAGACGAGGAAAATTAATTACAGCAAAAGTAATTTACTTACATGTTTCACACACACTGATGACCTGCCTCAACTTATTGAGGAGTATTGAGAGCATTTCAATTTATCCAAATAGGATATAGTTTTTTAGATCCTTAGAGAGTATCTAAGATTTATGGCTTAAAAGTACAGGATAAGAGACCAAGAAAGCAGATTTTTTTGATTTTAAGAGAAGTTGATGATTATTAAGGGGTTGAGCTAATTACTATTTAGAGCAGAGAGGACTTGAATTCTGTATTGGAGTATAGAGCACCTACTAATTTGGTGCTCTTTTTTGGTGTCTCCGTTGAATAATGAAAGCAGTTTTCAGGAAAACTGCTTTCAAGAAAAATAATTACTATTCAGTGGTAACCAATTTATTGGTTGACTGGGTATTTTGGGAAAGAATTAAAGAATCCAAAACCGATTCATTTATCTCTCGCCTGGGGATTTTGAGATATGCAAATGCAATTTGTTTGGCAATCAGGATGGATTTTTTTGACTTTGAGCTTCAAAAAAACATTCTTTGATTTGGAAAATAAAGTAAAGCTAATGATTGTTTAATAACCTTTTTCATGAAAGTTTTGAGAATTCCTTAACAGAAGCGCCTCGGAATCGGAAGACTTTCTAAAGAGAGTTTGTCTTCTTTTGGCCTGTTAAGGCATGAAAGATCAGTCATAGAATGCGATCCTGTTAATTAAGCCCTTGGAAACCGTATTTTCCGAATTCTGCAATAAAAACAAAATTTTGAGAGAATCATATGAATCTTTTGTAATCGCTGCTGCGGGTACTTTTTAACTTGGGCAATTATTAATGAAGCCTTGCATTTTACTTATTGAAGACGACCAAGACATGAGAGATCTTGTTGCAGGTCATCTTGAGCACACAGGTTTTGATGTCCAAAAAGCTGAGGACGGCATCAAGGGTCAAGCGCTTGCTCTTCAATATGCGCCAGATCTAATTCTTCTTGATTTAATGCTTCCAAAAGTTGATGGTTTAACCCTTTGTCAACGATTAAGGCGAGATGAAAGAACATCTGGTATTCCTATCCTTATGATTACTGCTTTGGGTGGTATCAAGGATAAAGTAACTGGTTTTAATTCTGGTGCAGATGATTACATAACAAAACCATTTGATTTAGAGGAATTACAAGTCAGAATCAAGGCGTTGTTGAGAAGAACAAATCGTGCTCCATTAGGAAGTAATAATCAGCAAGAAATACTCAGTTATGGGCCTCTTACACTTGTACCCGAGAGATTTGAAGCGATTTGGTTTGAATCTCCTGTTCGCTTGACTCATTTGGAGTTTGAATTGCTTCATTGTTTGATGCAAAGGCATGGTCAAACAGTTGCACCATCATTAATCCTGAAAGAAGTTTGGGGCTATGAACCTGATGATGATATTGAGACTATCCGAGTGCATGTAAGACATTTAAGAACCAAGCTTGAGCCTGATCCAAGAAAACCAAGATTCATTAAAACTGTATATGGGGCAGGATATTGCTTGGAATTACCAACTGGGGATAAGATGAGTGAAATACAACCATTAATAAATCAAACTAGAAAAACTAACTCTTTTGAAAATAATACTGATGAAAGAGTAATTGCTTAATCAACTAAATTTATTTCTAATAGAGTTACTTCCCAAGCAAGCCTAGGTTGCACATATTTTAATAATTGTTTTCTCAGCTCTTCAAGCTGATTAACCTTATTTGAATTTTTTTCTTTTTTCCAAGCCCTATTTTGTTTGAAATCAATTAACCATAGTTGTTGCTCTATATTTAGTTCATCAGTTATCTCTTTTGCTAATTTTAATAGTTCAATTCGATTAGTTATTTGGATTTCTAGTTTTTCTCTTAAAGGACTAGAGATTGACAACCAATATTGAAGATTTATAAGGTAACGTCCAGGCGATCCATATGAAAAATCGATTAATTCTCTAAACTTTTCACAATGAATATCATCTATTTTTTCAAAATTGTCTAATTTATCAACAATTTTGCTTACTTCATTATCATTCAAGCGTATAAACGGGATTATCTGACACCTTGACCTAATAGTTGATAATAATTTCTCTGGTCGTTGAGTAATAAGAATAAATAATCCTGTATTTGTCTCTTCAAGAGTTTTTAATAATGCATTTGATGCCGATTCATTTATTCTTTCAATGTCTTCAATTATTACTATGTTTCGTTCTGATTTAAATGGCTTTTTCCCAAGAAATTCTATAATTTCTTTAATTTGATTTAGCCTGATTTGAGGTGGTGATTTCATGCTTATACTTTCTTCTCTTACCTGCTTCTGAGAAATACTTTTACCTTGAACGAGATAAGATGGTTCTATCCATAATAAGTCAGGATGATTATTATTCTCTATTTTTCTTTTCGTACTTTCTTCTTTTTTATTCATATCAAGAATAGCTTTAATGAAAATTTTAGCAGTTTTTTTTCTTCCAATCCCCTCTGGTCCAGAGAATAAATAAGCAGGTGAAATTTGTTCTTTTGAAATAGCAGACTTTAAAATTTCAATTGCTAAATCTTGCCCATATATATTTTCAAAATCATCCATTTTATTTGTTTTTTATTAACTTCTTTATTTCAGATTGAATCTCAGATATGATTTTTTCTCTAGAGTTAATGGCAGATAATTTTTTCCATTTTTTATCCTCGGATAACGCTTGGAAGCCTAGAGAAACATTTGACAAAAATTCTCTACCCTCTTGCTCTATTCGATCCTCTTGTCTGTTTATTCTTCTTTTTATACTTTCTTCAACAGTTATGTCTAGTAGAAATGTGATATCTGGAGAAATTCCTTGTGTTGCTATAGTTTCTAGATCTTTAATTAACTTTATATCTAACTTTCTTCCATAACCTTGATAAGCAAGTGTTGACCCACAATATCTATCGCTTATTACCCAATTACCTTTATTTAAATTTGGACGAATAACTTCATTTACATGTTGTGATCTATCTGCGGCATAAAGCAAAAGCTCAGTAATCGAATCTGGGCTTTTTTCTCTAGAGGTATCTAGTAGAAGTGATCGTATGGATTTTCCTAATTCAGTTCCTCCTGGTTCTCTAGTGATAACTAATTGATTATTTTCAGGGATGAGGTTAGTGCTAATAAGCCATTTTGATAATTGATTGATTTGAGTGGTTTTCCCGGAGCCATCAATACCCTCAAAAACAATAAATTTTCCTTTCATCTTGACTTCAAAGATAGAGCATTAAATACAACACTTATAGAGCTCAACGCCATAAGTAAAGCCGCCAAGGGAGGAGATAGTAATAAGCCAGAGGATGGTAAAAGTAATCCTGCCGCGATTGGTAAAGCAATTAAGTTATATCCAAATGCCCAAGCAAGGTTTTGTCTTATTTTGAGCATTGCTTGTTTTGAAAGCAGTAAAGCATTTGGAAGAGCTTCCAAGTTGTCTCCAAGTAGAACAAGATCAGCAGAATCTTGTGCGATTTGAGTTCCTGTTCCTATTGCTACTCCCAAGTCTGCTGCGGCAAGAGCTGGGGCATCATTAATTCCATCACCTATCATCGCGACCAAACCATTATTTTTTAATAAGTTCAACTTATTTAGCTTGTCTGAAGGTAACATTTGCCATGCAATTTGTTTTGCACTAAATCCTAATTTTTCACCTAAAGATAAAACGGCGGAATCTCTATCGCCACTGAACAAACTTAATGAAAAACCCCTTGCGCGTAATTTATTAATTGATAGGAAGGCATCTTTTCTTACTTGATCATCAATCAAGAAAAAACCTAATAATTTGTTGTTCAGAGCTACTGCAACTATTGATTGAGCTTTTCTTTTCGAAAGAATGAGATTGTTTTCAATCATTTCATTCCATTCAATTCCTTCATTTTTTATCCATTCAGGAGTTCCTAATCTAATCAGTCCTTCGAAATTATTAATTTTACCAGCTAATCCTTTACCTGGATATGTAGTTGATTTTGAAACTTTTTCTAGTTTAATTTCTTTTTTATGTGCTTCTTGAATAATTGCTTGGGCCAGCGGATGCCGACTATCTTGCTCAATGCTTGCTGCCAATTTGAGCATGATATTTCTTTCTGACTTCTCGTTTTCCCAGGAGCCAACTACTAGAGGTCTTCCAATTGTGAGTGTGCCTGTTTTATCAAAAATAATTTGACTTATTTTTGATGCCATTTCTATGACATCTCCACCCTTGAAAAGCCATCCTCTTTTAGCAGCTTCTCCAGAGGCAACTGTTATTACCGTTGGTGTGGCAAGTCCTAGAGCACATGGACATGCCACAACTAAAACAGCTATTGATAATTGAAATGAGAGACCAAGTGGTGTTTGAGGTGTATTCATTAAATGATTATGCAAATGATGGCTTTGCATGAAACCATTATTTGAAACTTCTAAAACTTCTGGCCATATTTTCGTACCTATTTTCCACCAAAAAATAAAAGTGATTAAAGCAAGAGTTGTAACCCCATAGCAGAACATGCCTGCCACCTTGTCTGCTAATCCCTGGATTGGTGCCTTTCTTGCTTGGGCTTCTTCAACTAAGCTTATTATTCTAGCTATTGCAGTATCAGAGCCTATTTTTTGAACTTCTAAAATAATTGTTGACTCTAAATTTAGGCTGCCAGAGGGAAGTTCGACGCCCGGTGTTGCTTCTAGAGGTAAAGACTCGCCAGTTAAACTTGAGACATCTATGGCCGAATTGCCTTTGACAACCAAACCATCGACTGGGATTCTATCCCCAGCTAACAATTGAATTTTTTCACCTGGTCTTAGTGCACCTATTCTAATTTCACGAATTTCATTGTTTTCTAAAATCAGATTGGCTGTTTCGGGTTGTAATTTTGCTAATTCTTTTAATGCTGTGCCTGTGTTTACTCTTGCTCTTTCTTCTAAAAAACGTCCCAATAAAACAAATCCAAGGAGCATAACTGGTTCATTGAAAAAACATGGCCATCCAACTGTTGGCCAAATTAGAGCAATTATGCTGGCAATATAAGCACTCATTACACCAAGACTGACCAAGGTATCCATAGTCGGTGTAAGCATGATTGCTGCCTTTAGGCCTGCTTTTAGGATTGATTTGCCAGGTCCGAGCAAAGCAAATGTTGCAAGTGCAGCATGAAAAGGTAATGACCCAATAAGTGGAAAAGATATTTGTTGACCTTCTACTAGATGGCCCAAACCAGAGAGAATTAGTAATGAAATAGCGATTATTAGTTGTCGCCACTTATTCCATAAATTCTGATTTTCGTTTATCTCTAATTCATCATTGCTTACAAGTGTCTGATCAGGTCTTTCCTTTGATGGAAACCCCTTAGATGTAAGTGTTTGTATTACATCGGATAAGGAATTATTCGGCTCTTTAGTTTCTATAAAAGCCGTTTTTGTGACTAAATTCACACTTGCATTATCTATGTTTGGGTGACTTTTAAGTATTTGTTCAACTGTCTGTACACAACTTCCGCATTTCATTCCATCTACATCAAGCAGAATTGAATTTTTGCTTTGGGCAATCTTTTTGTTGCTCAAGGGAATATAGATTTTGGATACTTATTCTAAATTTAATAAATAAAAAGCATGTTGCATTCATTTAATAATTTATTAATATATAAAAAATAGTTTCATTATTTCTATACATTTTTTCAATTTCCAGACAGGATATACTTACGTATATTGATATTGGTTCAATCGTGCCTAGAAGTCAAAACAAAGACAATTTTCTTGATAAGGCCTTTACGAAGATGGCTGAGGGAATAGTGAAAGTGATGCCAATTGCCTCTAAAGAAAAAGAAGCCTATCTGTACTACAGAAAAGGTTTAGCAGCTCAAAATGATGGAGATTACTCGGAGGCTCTTGAGTATTACGAAGAGAGCTTAAAACTTGAGGATAATCAAGTTGATAGAGGAGAGACATTGAAAAACATGGCAATAATTTACATGAGTAATGGAGATGAAGAGAGAGCATTAAATACATATAAAAAAGCTTTGGGACAAAATCCAAAACAGCCATCTTGTTTGAAAAATATGGGATTAATTTATGAAAAAAGAGGCAGAATGGCTCAAAGAAATGGCAATCAAGATGAGGGTGATATCTGGTTCGATCAGGCAGCCGAAGTTTGGAGTAAAGCTGTTCGTTTATATCCGGGAGGATATCTAGATATAGAGAATTGGCTGAAGACTACAGGTAGGGGAAATGTTGATGTTTATTTATAGTTGATAAAAAAGTAGATTAACTATTATTTAAAGCATAGATTAAAGCTTGATTAATATTAGAAGATTTGAATATTTTTAATTTGTGATTAGTTTCAAACTCACTTGTATCTATACCATCTGGGATAATTAATATCTTATATCCAAGTCTTATCACTTCATTAATCCGTTGCTGCATTTGTCTAACTAGCCTTAATTGACCAGCTAGACCTATTTCTCCTATGAAAACCACACCTTCTGCAAGTTCAATATCTTTATAGCTCGAAACTATTGCAGCAGCTATTCCTAGATCAGCCCCAGGTTCTTCTACTTCTAAGCCTCCTGCTACAGCTAGATAACAGTCATATCTTGAGAGTGAAAGATTCATATTTTTTTCTAGAACTGCCAAAATTTGATGAAGCCTATTTATTTCAACCCCAGTTGTTGTTCTTCTTGGACTTGCATAACTAGTGGGATTTAAAAGTGCTTGTATATCTATGGCTAATGGTCTCGTTCCTTCACAAGTAACAATTGTTGAAATACCAGGTGCTGAGGTTTTGCTTAAAAATAATTCACTTGGATTAGATACTTCCGATAATCCGTCTGGTTGCATCTCAAAGACTCCAAGCTCAGATGTGGCACCAAAGCGATTTTTCACACCTCTTAGCAGTCTGTGAGAAGCAAATCGATCACCCTCAAAAGTAAGTACTGCATCTACAAGATGTTCAAGAACTTTTGGTCCAGCTAACATTCCATCTTTCGTAACGTGCCCAATTATTAAAAGGGAAATGTTTTCTCGTTTAGCAATTTGCTGTAAAGCTGCAGAACATTCTCTAACTTGAGCAACTGAGCCAGGTGAACTTGATAAATTTTGATCATGCAAAGCTTGAATGCTATCAATCACTGCAACATCAGGCTTCAAATAATCAAGCTCTTTTATAACTAGTTCTAGATCTGTTTCTGACAGTAAATGAAGATTGGATTCAGAATCTTCAATTCGATTCCATCTGAGTTTTACTTGTTGAGCAGATTCTTCAGCAGCTACATAAAGGACTGATCTTTTATGAGCCATTGCAGTTGCGCTTTGCAAAATTAGAGTGCTTTTCCCAATTCCTGGGTCTCCTCCAATTAATACAAGTGATCCAGGGACTAAACCACCTCCAAGTACCCTATCAAATTCTTCATATCCACTTGGAATACGATCAATAATTTGGTTTTTTGTCCTGCTTATTGGCTCTGAACGATAGGGAGATTTCTGATTGGGAGAATTAATCTTTGTGTAAATAGATTTATCTGATTTTTGATTGAGTTTTTCTTCTATTATCGAGTTCCATTCTCCACAATTGTTGCAGCGGCCAAAGAATTGCCTGGTTTGAGCACCGCAACTTTGACAGACATAAATAGAGACAGAACGAGACACTTAGTTGTAAAAAGGAAGTTGGCTGTAGTTGAATAAAGATAGTGATCTTTAAATGTTGGTGAACCTTCACTTAAGATCTTATTGCAGCCGCCAAAGCTAAGGAACAAATGACGGCCACAAGTCCCTCAAAGGAAACCATCCTCGTAGCTGATGATGAGGCAAGTATTAGGAGGATCCTAGAAACTCGCCTGTCCATGATTGGCTATCAGGTAGTTACTGCTTGTGATGGAAATGAGGCATTGGATCTTTTCAGGAATTGTGAGCCTGATTTGGTTGTGCTTGATGTAATGATGCCTAAATTGGATGGATATGGAGTTTGCCAGGAACTAAGAAAGGAGTCAGATGTTCCAATAGTCATGCTTACAGCATTGGGAGATGTCGCAGATAGAATTACTGGCCTAGAACTTGGAGCTGATGATTATGTTGTTAAACCATTTAGCCCAAAAGAATTAGAAGCTAGGATTCGATGTGTCTTAAGAAGAGTGGAAAAAGAACAAATAGCGGGACTACCTAATTCAGGAGTGATTGCTGTTATGAATTTAAAAATTGATACAAATAAGCGTCAGGTCTATAGAAATGATGAAAGAATTAGATTAACAGGAATGGAATTTAGTCTTTTAGAACTATTGGTCAGTCGTTCAGGAGAACCATTTAGTCGAGGTGAGATTCTTAAAGAAGTTTGGGGATATACACCTGAAAGACATGTTGATACAAGAGTAGTGGACGTTCATATTTCTCGACTTAGATCAAAACTTGAGGATGACCCTGCAAATCCAGAACTTATTCTTACTGCAAGAGGAACAGGCTATCTTTTTCAAAGAATTGTTGATTCTATGATTCCTGAAGGATCATAAATCAGTGGAAAAAAATCACCTAAATAATAAAACCAATCGTCCTAAGGCAATTAGACGATTGGTTATTTGGTATCGCCGAAACTCAGCAGTTACAAGTCTTGTTGACACTGCTACAAGCTCAGCTACAGCAGCAAGCAATGTTGCTGGATCAGTTGTTTCTAATGCTGGTTCTGTTGTTACTAGTGCTGGATCAATAGCTAGGAATACATTGGAGCCATTTGTGTTTGATCCTCTTAGGAGGCTACAAGGTGGAATAAGTACTGACGAGAAAGATGGAATTCAAAATTCCGAAAGGATATGGGTCGCTGTAGATGGAATGGGAGGTGATTTTGCACCTGGAGCGATTCTTGATGGGTGTTTGAAATCCTTGTCATTACTTCCATTGAAAATTAAATTTGTTGGTGAAATTGAGAAAGTAGAAAAAGCTGCCATTGAATTTGGCTTAGAAGAATCTCTACACAAAGCTATAGATGATGGAAATTTCGAATTAATTCCAAGTGGTATATCGGTTGGTATGGATGAGGAAGCCACTGCAGTGCGCAAAAAAAAGGATGCGAGCATAAATATTGCAATGAAGTTAGTTAAAGAAGGGAAAGCGATGGGTGTTTATTCAGCTGGAAACTCTGGAGCAATGATGGCTTCAGCGATTTTCAAGTTGGGACGCTTAAAAGGAATTGATCGTCCAGCAATTGGAGCATTATTCCCAACTAAAGATCCTGGTCAACCAGTATTGGTTTTAGATGTTGGAGCAAATATGGATTGCAAACCAGCGTACTTGCATCAATTTGCTCTCCTTGGAAATATCTATTGCCGAGATGTGTTGCAGGTAGACAAGCCAAGAATAGGATTATTGAATATTGGAGAAGAATCCTGCAAGGGCAATGAACTTTCTTTAGCAACTTACAAACTTTTAACCGAAGAAGAACGTTTTTACTTCTCAGGAAATTGTGAAGGGAGAGATGTTTTATCTGGAGATTTTGATGTTGTCGTTTGTGATGGATTTACAGGAAACGTTTTGCTGAAATTTCTAGAGTCGGTTGGAAGTGTTCTTTTGGGGGTTTTGAGGGCTGAGTTGCCAAGAGGAAGAAGAGGTAAAGTCGGGTCTGCTTTTTTAAGAAATAATTTGAAACGAATAAAGAAACGTTTAGATCATGCAGAACATGGAGGAGCTTTACTTCTAGGAATTAATGGAATTTGTGTTATTGGTCACGGAGGAAGTAAAGCCTTATCTGTTTTGAGTGCTTTAAGAGTAGTTCATTCTGCTGCAAGCCATGGGGTAATGGATGATTTAGCAAATTTAAATAAACCAGATGTTTTAAAGGTCTGATTGGAACTGTCCTACCATGTGATTGACTTATGAAATGAGAGCTTTTTTTAAATTTGATTAGAAATTCTCAATGTGACTTAGGAATATCTTTTGTGGGGTGCGGAAGTGCCTTGCCTCAAAAGGTAATCAGTAATGATCAACTTGGTCAGAGAGTGGATACTAATGATGAGTGGATTCAAAGTAGAACTGGTATTGGCGAAAGAAGGGTTATTGGAGAAGATGAGTCTCTGATTGACTTAGCGACTGATGCAGCACTTAAGGCTGTCAAAATGGCTAATTGGGATGTGAAAAGTATAGATTTGATAATTCTTGCAACATCTACTCCCGAAGATCTATTCGGCTCGGCGCCTAAAATCCAATCAAATTTAGGAGCTTCCAATGCAGTCGCTTTTGATTTGACTGCTGCTTGTAGTGGTTTTTTATTTGCTTTGGTAACTGCATCACAATATTTAGCTTCTGGATCTATGAAAAGAGCTGTTGTGATTGGAGCAGATCAATTATCAAAATGGGTGGATTGGGATGACAGAAAGACCTGCGTTTTGTTTGGAGACGGTGCAGGAGCAGTAGCTGTTGAGACATCTGGGAATGAAAGGGGTTTGATTGGATATGATTTGAAGTCTGATGGAAGCAAAGGAGGTTGCTTAAATCTCTCTCAATCAAATATTTTTTTAGATTTAGTTCAAGGAGCTACCCATCAAAAAGGGGAATATTTGCCAATAAGAATGGAAGGAAAGGAGGTTTATAAGTTCGCAGTTAAAGAAGTTCCAATCATTCTTGGAGAAATCTTAGAAAAACATCAAATTAAGTCAGAAAAAATAGATTGGCTCTTGTTACATCAAGCTAATCAAAGAATTCTTGATGCTGTGGCTTCGAGATTTTCAATACCTTCAGAAAAAGTGCTTTCTAATTTGAAACATTATGGAAATACCTCAGCAGCAACTATTCCTTTGATGCTTGATGAGGCAGTTAGAGACAATAGGATTAAATCAGGCGACTTAATAGCCTGTAGTGGATTTGGCGCTGGTTTGAGTTGGGGAGCCGCTTTGTTTTATTGGCATGGTCCCTATTAAGCTGTTTAATAACTAATCTAGAAAATCATGACTATTGCCTGGGTCTTTCCTGGACAAGGCTCTCAAAAATTAGGTATGGCAAATTCGTTAATAGATTTGCCTGGTGCGAGAGATAGATTTGCATTAGCCTCAGAAATTCTTGGAAGAGATCTTTGGGAAATTTGTTGTGGTGAAGGGGTTCCAAGCGATGAAATATATGATTTAAACGATACGAGAAACACTCAACCTGCACTCTTTGTGGTTGAGTCTCTACTAGTTGATGATTTAAAAAGACAAAAAAGGGAGTCACAAATAATTGCAGGCCACAGTCTCGGAGAAATAGTTGGTCTTTATTCAGCAGATGTTTTAGATGCGCAGACAGGGTTATTGCTATTAAAGAAAAGATCTGAATTGATGGCTTCGGCAGGAGGAGGCGCAATGATTGCTGTTTTGGGCTTTGATCGAAATGAATTAGATGATTTGATTAGAGAAACTGAGGGGGCTGCGATAGCTAATGACAATAGTGAATCACAAGTTGTTTTATCTGGTTCACCAGAAGCAGTAAGGAAAGTCGCTGATAATTTAAAATGTAAAAGAGCAATTCCTTTACAAGTTTCAGGTGCTTTTCACTCCGTATTTATGACTGAAGCATCTAAAAGTTTTGCTAAAGAACTTGATCAAGTAACTTTTCAAGATGCTCAAGTTCCAGTTCTTAGCAATGTTGATCCAACTCCAACTTTAAGTGGCGAAATATTGAAGGATCGCCTAAAAAAGCAAATGACTACCGGAGTCAGGTGGAGAGAGACTATGGATGCAATGCAAAAAGGAGGAGTAACCACAATGGTTGAGATTGGGCCAGGAAATGTGCTTAGCGGTCTTGCTAAACGATCAATGAAAGGGGTCTTTTCCAGTCAAGTATCAAATGCAAGTGATTTGGGTTATTAATTTTGGAAAAATGTAAAGTTGTTGCGGGAGTTGAAAAAAACCATAAAAATATACCTCGACAAAGTTTTGTGTATGGTTGCGTCAGTTATTTATTCGTGTTCCCAATTTTTCGGTTTTTGTTTAGAGGGCAAACAATAGGAATTGTGAATTTACCGAAGACAGGAGGAGTTGTCGTTGTTTCGAATCATGGCTCCCATTTGGACCCCCCGATTTTGGGCCATGCATTGGGTAGACCGGTAGCTTTCATGGCAAAATCTGAACTCTTCAAGGTACCTATATTGTCTTTCATAATTGGTGCATGTGGTGCCTATCCAGTTAAGAGGGGCGCTGGAGATAGAGAGGCAATAAGAAATGCATCTAATCGTTTAAGTGAAGGTTGGGCTACGGGTGTGTTTTTGGATGGAACCAGACAAGAAAATGGGCGAGTTAACAATCCCAAAGCAGGTGCTGCTCTTCTGGCGGCGAGAACAGGTTCCCCTATTCTCCCTGTGGCAATAGTTAATAGTCACAGAGCTTTCCCAAAAGGATCTCTTCTTCCTCGATTTGTATCTATTCATTTAAGAGTTGGTGAATTAATTCAAGCCCCTAAAACAAAGAAAAGAGAAGATTTAACTTCAACAACTAAAAAGATTCAAATATCTATAAATTCAATGTTGGATAAAGGTCTAATAAAGAATATTTCTGAAATCAAGTGAACTTGTTACGATTAGAAAATTTAGGAACTTTTTCATTGTTGATTTTGATTATCGATTGGTGAAGTTGGATAGATGGGTAATGTTTTTTTCCAATTAGATTGAACATTTGAATTTTGACAATATTGAGAAAAATTTATAAGCGAAATAATGTCTTTTTCTATATTATTGGATGCCTTAATTGATGGAATTATTATTTTTTCATTGCTTATTAATTTTGGAGGAACTATTTCACTAAATTCATGAAAATTTGACTCTTTATGAATTTTAATTAGTTGATATTTACCAGCAACAATTCCTCTTCGTGGTAAAACATCCTTTATCCAAAATGGATTCGAGGTTTGGCTTTTAGCAAGATCTTTGTAAAGTCTTGGAGCCATTAAATGAAAGGAACTCCAAGAATCTAATGAACAATCAATTTGCTGAGCAATAGTTCTAGCCATTGAGATAGTTAATCTTGTACTGGTAAAACTCCCAGGACCTTTTGCTACTGAAATGCGAATAATTTGCTTCCAAAACTTTCTGGGAAAAATTGTTTCTATGCAACTAAATAGTTTGTTGGATAATGAACGACCAATATTAAATATTTCGCTTTTTATTATTTTTTCTTGATGTTCAGTATCTTTAATGGCTATACCAAAGGATTCTGAGCAGCTGTGTAAGGCTAATAAATATTTTGATTTTGATCTGTAGAAATTTTGCAACGAATTTATTATGATTATTATTTTGGAATTTCTTCTCCTGGACGTAGCCTACTCCATTTCCCTTGATCAAGTTTAAAACTATCGCATCCTCTTACATCCCATTCTATGCCTGTCTTACTATCAGGTAAATCAAAAATATTGATATGTATTTTTGGATTAGTGCCTTGAAAATCTGGATTTTTGGAGAGGTGTTTGACTTGATGATTTTCTTCAACTGTGTAGTAGGTCTTACATCTATCTACCCAAGCACAATCAACACAGATGCACATAACTATTCACGAAAAATTAAGGTGCCATTTTGATAATTAAGGACACATTACTATCAAATGATCTTTTTGGAGATTTAAACCCAAAAGATTGGCCAATATCCATCGATGACTTGCCCCCTGGAAGTGCCTTGGTGGGGGGGTCTGTTAGAGATGGACTATTGAAAAAATTGAGTCAAAAACCTGATTTAGATTTTGTGATACCAATAAATGCTATTAATTTCACCGAAAATTTATCTAGAAAGATTAGTGCCACTTTTATAAAGCTTGATGAAAATAGAGATATTGCTCGATTAGTTATCAATGGGTGGACACTAGATTTTGCCCGACAATTTGGAGAAAATCTGACTGAAGATTTGTCAAGGAGAGACTTTCGAATAAATGCAATTGCTTTAAGGCTTAAAGAAAAGCCAGAGATTTTTGATCCGACTGGAGGAATGGATGATTTAAAAAGTAAGAAAATTGTTGCAATAAGCGAGAAGAACTTACTTGATGACCCATTGAGGATTCTTAGAGGTTTTCGATTAATGTGTGAATTGGACTTTAAGTTAGAGAAAAAAACTAAAAGTTTTCTAAAAAATAATTTAGATAAATTAAGTAATGTTGCACCTGAAAGGATAAAAATGGAGATCTTGAAAATAGTTCATTCAAAATGGAATTCTTCAATTTGGCAAACATATTCAGAACTTCAATTATTGAGCAAATGGAATGATGATAATCTTCCATATCTTGATCTAAAAAGAAAAGAGATTTCTTCAGATAAACCAATTATGGGAAGCTTTTTAGCAAAATTAGTATATTTACTTAGTGATGAGAGTTTGTCAAAGTTGACATTTGGTAAAAATGAAATCAAAAGATGTAAGAATCTTAGGTTTTGGGTTCATAAAATTAATAATTTAGGTTTAGAAAATCTTTCCGAGGATGACAGGTTTCAACTTCACATCGATTTGGACGATGATTTGCCATCTTTAATTCTTTTCTTGAAAGATAAATATACAAGCACTTGGCTAAGACGCTGGAAAGACCCCTCTGATCCCCTCTTCCACCCTTCATCACCTTTGGATGGCTATTTGCTTCAAAAAGTTTTTCGAATCCCTCCAAGCCCTTTTTTGGGAGAACTTATTAGGCATCTTTCAAAGGAAAAAGCTTATGGAAGATTTTTTACAGATGAAGAGGGTTTGGAGGTCGCTCGTAAATGGACCCTAGAGAATTCCCCCTTTTTGTGATTAACTACACACAAATCAAATTAATCTCGGCCGTATGCCGTCGTCTTCTTATCCCCTTTTTTCTAAATGAGTGTTCGTCTTTACATCGGTAATTTGCCGCAGAATGTCAATGTTAAAGAACTTGAAGCCCTCCTAGCATCTATAGGAGAGGGCATCAAATTTAAAGCTGTTTTCGATAGAGATACCAAGGCTTGTAGGGGATTTGGTTTCGCTAATATTAAAGATGAGAATGTTGCCAATGAGCTTATTGAAAAATTAAATGGCCATGAATTCAATGGTAATAAATTGAGGGTTGAGCGTTCTGAACGTAAAGATTCAAATTCCGGTAATTCCAAAAGAGGAGCAAGTTCTAACAATGGGAATAAAGGTTCTAATCGTAAAGATGTTAAGAAAGTTGTACATAGTGATGCTCCAATCAAAGAAGCTCCAGATCCAAGATGGGCTGGAGAACTATCAAAATTAAAGGATCTTTTAGCTAACCAAAAAACACCTGTATAAATCTTCAGTTCATTAGTGTTCTAAGTTTATATTTTTCATCGTTGATAGTTATCAAATAGGAGATGGGTAGATTTAAAGCTTTTACCCATCCTTTCACGTAAGCACGATTATTGAATACATCATAATCTAGTTTTTCAATTGAATTAAGTATCCCGCTGTAAAGCCTTAGGGAGGTCCATATTGGCCACCTTGCATCTATTGAGAGCCATTTTATACCATCTTCAGATTTGCGGAACCATTCTCTTGCTCTGGCTAATTGAAAAGACATTAAAGCTTTCCAGTTCTCATTAACTTTCCCGTTCATTAGATCTTCTTCGGAGTAATTAAATTTTTCCAAATCCTCTAATGGCAAATAAATTCGTCCTCTTTCTCTATCTTCTCCAACATCCCTCAGAATATTGGTTAATTGATTTGCAATGCCTAGAGCAATAGCTGCTTTTGATGTATCAGGAGGAGGCGAATTTGGATTATTCGTATAGGCAGGATCGATTCCTATTACACCTTGCGTCATCAACCCCACGGTTCCAGCGACTCGATAACAGTAGAGTTCAAGTTCTTCAAAAGTTTTATATCTGGTTGTATCTAAATCCATTCTCTGCCCTTCAATCATGTCGATATAAGGCTTAATAGATTGAGGAAACTTTTCAAGAGTATCCGCTAGGACCGCATCAAGATCATCTTCAGTGTTACCAGCAAAAATATTTTTTGTTTTGTCTTCCCATTTATTCAGTCGGTCTGATAACTCATTTCTAGATTTTTTTTGAGCTTCAGTGCTGTCCATGAGCTCGTCTGTTCTGCGGCACCAAACATAAATAGCCCAGATTGCTCTGCGTTTAGCAGGCGGCAGCAACATGGTGCCAAGATAGAAGGTCTTAGCCCATTGTGCAGTTTCTTTTCTGCAAGCCTCGTAGGCATCCTCTAAATTCAAAGAAGGCTGCGCCAAAATTAGAAGTTTGTAAGTTTTTTAGTGTGCATTAATCTGTTGAATTGCAATTTTCAAGGAATTGATATTGATACATTAAGACTAAGCAGAACCTATTTCAGTCGATATTTGGATTTTTTCTGCACATAGTTTTCCACTTAGTACAGCACCTTCCATGGAAGCAAGATATTTTTGCATTGTGTAATCACCGGTTAAGAAAAAGTTGCTTATTGGAGTTTTTTGATCGGGCCTTAAATCCTGGCATCCAGGAACTGCTTTATAAACTGATTTTGGAGTTTTTATTACTTTGTATTTTCTCAATTTAGCTTGATCTTCTCCTGAGAAATGCATCGGGAAAAGCTTAGTCAATTCTTGCATTGTTGCATCAATTATTTCTTCATCTTTACGACCAATCCAGTCTTTTGCAGGCGCAAAAACTAATTCAAGCATTGAACGATTTGGATCTTCATATTCTTTACAAGTTATGCTCATGTCGGCATAGACACTCAAAAGGGGAGATCTGCTGAATAAAAGATGATCGATATTTGTAAGTTTTCGATCGAACCAAAGATGAATATTAATAACTGGAACTCCTTTGAGACCTTCAAGTTTTCTGAAAATATCTTGAGAGGCCCATTCATTCGGCAAAATTGTTTTAAAAATATCCACGGGCATCGCACTGACATATGCGTCGGCTTCAATTTCTTTACCATGAGGTTCTTTTGCACTACCTATCAAAAAATTTTCAACACTGCCGTCTTCTTTTAAATTGATTTTTTTAAGTGGGCTATTTAAAAATACGTCGCCTCCCATAGCTCTTATGTGATCAACAATTGGTTGACAAAGCCTTTCAGGTGGAGCCCCATCAAGGAATGCCATTTTTGAGCCGTTTTTTTCTTGTAAGAAGCGGTTTAATGCTGTTAGCAAGACTGTTGAGGAAAGTATAAAAAGAAGAATAAACAGACAAGAGGATCGAATAGAGCAAGAGGGTAGAGAATTTTTGTCAAATGTTTCTCTAGGCTTCCAAGCGTTATCCGAGGATAAAAAATGGAAAAAATTATCTGCCATTAACTCTAGAGAAAAAATCATATCTGAGATTCAATCTGAAATAAAGAAGTTAATAAAAAACAAATAAAATGGATGATTTTGAAAATATATATGGGCAAGATTTAGCAATTGAAATTTTAAAGTCTGCTATTTCAAAAGAACAAATTTCACCTGCTTATTTATTCTCTGGACCAGAGGGGATTGGAAGAAAAAAAACTGCTAAAATTTTCATTAAAGCTATTCTTGATATGAATAAAAAAGAAGAAAGTACGAAAAGAAAAATAGAGAATAATAATCATCCTGACTTATTATGGATAGAACCATCTTATCTCGTTCAAGGTAAAAGTATTTCTCAGAAGCAGGTAAGAGAAGAAAGTATAAGCATGAAATCACCACCTCAAATCAGGCTAAATCAAATTAAAGAAATTATAGAATTTCTTGGGAAAAAGCCATTTAAATCAGAACGAAACATAGTAATAATTGAAGACATTGAAAGAATAAATGAATCGGCATCAAATGCATTATTAAAAACTCTTGAAGAGACAAATACAGGATTATTTATTCTTATTACTCAACGACCAGAGAAATTATTATCAACTATTAGGTCAAGGTGTCAGATAATCCCGTTTATACGCTTGAATGATAATGAAGTAAGCAAAATTGTTGATAAATTAGACAATTTTGAAAAAATAGATGATATTCATTGTGAAAAGTTTAGAGAATTAATCGATTTTTCATATGGATCGCCTGGACGTTACCTTATAAATCTTCAATATTGGTTGTCAATCTCTAGTCCTTTAAGAGAAAAACTAGAAATCCAAATAACTAATCGAATTGAACTATTAAAATTAGCAAAAGAGATAACTGATGAACTAAATATAGAGCAACAACTATGGTTAATTGATTTCAAACAAAATAGGGCTTGGAAAAAAGAAAAAAATTCAAATAAGGTTAATCAGCTTGAAGAGCTGAGAAAACAATTATTAAAATATGTGCAACCTAGGCTTGCTTGGGAAGTAACTCTATTAGAAATAAATTTAGTTGATTAAGCAATTACTCTTTCATCAGTATTATTTTCAAAAGAGTTAGTTTTTCTAGTTTGATTTATTAATGGTTGTATTTCACTCATCTTATCCCCAGTTGGTAATTCCAAGCAATATCCTGCCCCATATACAGTTTTAATGAATCTTGGTTTTCTTGGATCAGGCTCAAGCTTGGTTCTTAAATGTCTTACATGCACTCGGATAGTCTCAATATCATCATCAGGTTCATAGCCCCAAACTTCTTTCAGGATTAATGATGGTGCAACTGTTTGACCATGCCTTTGCATCAAACAATGAAGCAATTCAAACTCCAAATGAGTCAAGCGAACAGGAGATTCAAACCAAATCGCTTCAAATCTCTCGGGTACAAGTGTAAGAGGCCCATAACTGAGTATTTCTTGCTGATTATTACTTCCTAATGGAGCACGATTTGTTCTTCTCAACAACGCCTTGATTCTGACTTGTAATTCCTCTAAATCAAATGGTTTTGTTATGTAATCATCTGCACCAGAATTAAAACCAGTTACTTTATCCTTGATACCACCCAAAGCAGTAATCATAAGGATAGGAATACCAGATGTTCTTTCATCTCGCCTTAATCGTTGACAAAGGGTTAAACCATCAACTTTTGGAAGCATTAAATCAAGAAGAATTAGATCTGGCGCATATTGAAGAGCAAGCGCTTGACCCTTGATGCCGTCCTCAGCTTTTTGGACATCAAAACCTGTGTGCTCAAGATGACCTGCAACAAGATCTCTCATGTCTTGGTCGTCTTCAATAAGTAAAATGCAAGGCTTCATTAATAATTGCCCAAGTTAAAAAGTACCCGCAGCAGCGATTACAAAAGATTCATATGATTCTCTCAAAATTTTGTTTTTATTGCAGAATTCGGAAAATACGGTTTCCAAGGGCTTAATTAACAGGATCGCATTCTATGACTGATCTTTCATGCCTTAACAGGCCAAAAGAAGACAAACTCTCTTTAGAAAGTCTTCCGATTCCGAGGCGCTTCTGTTAAGGAATTCTCAAAACTTTCATGAAAAAGGTTATTAAACAATCATTAGCTTTACTTTATTTTCCAAATCAAAGAATGTTTTTTTGAAGCTCAAAGTCAAAAAAATCCATCCTGATTGCCAAACAAATTGCATTTGCATATCTCAAAATCCCCAGGCGAGAGATAAATGAATCGGTTTTGGATTCTTTAATTCTTTCCCAAAATACCCAGTCAACCAATAAATTGGTTACCACTGAATAGTAATTATTTTTCTTGAAAGCAGTTTTCCTGAAAACTGCTTTCATTATTCAACGGAGACACCAAAAAAGAGCACCAAATTAGTAGGTGCTCTATACTCCAATACAGAATTCAAGTCCTCTCTGCTCTAAATAGTAATTAGCTCAACCCCTTAATAATCATCAACTTCTCTTAAAATCAAAAAAATCTGCTTTCTTGGTCTCTTATCCTGTACTTTTAAGCCATAAATCTTAGATACTCTCTAAGGATCTAAAAAACTATATCCTATTTGGATAAATTGAAATGCTCTCAATACTCCTCAATAAGTTGAGGCAGGTCATCAGTGTGTGTGAAACATGTAAGTAAATTACTTTTGCTGTAATTAATTTTCCTCGTCTTTAGCCTAATTATTTATCCACCTTTATATACCCAGAATTGATGCATTAATTTTAAGGTGTTGTTTTTTTCTTCAAATTTTGCGAAGTTTTTGAAGTTTATTTGTATGTTATCTTCT